>NZ_QTLM01000019.1:0-77999 GCF_003602695.1 Bacteroides sp. AM07-18 | reverse complement strand
TTATAAAAAGAAAAAGCGTCTAGCTAAATCAGGAAAAGACACACCTCACATGATAACTCCGGTTACCCCAAACGGTAACTTCATTTACACTACGAGGTAAAAGGCTTTACACTATGGTGTAACGACCGTTACAATATGGAGTAACGGCCGTTACACCCTATGGTAAACTGCTTTACATTAGAAGGTAAACAAGCGGTAAATACAATACGCTGATTTAAAGGGAAGTATTCAGTATAAGACTATGGCAGTATTTCACCTTCCGCTGTCACCTTTACGTAGATTTCCCTTTCCCCTTGCTCCATCTCTACCAAAAAGTAACTGCCATCGGGAGTCTCAATAAAGTCGGCATCATCAATGACATAACCGGGATGGGCAGCCGTAACGGCGTTCTTCACTACATCCTCCAGATGTCTCTTACTGATATCCCAGATAGTATAGGCCCATGCACCCTCAGCGGTGAACATCACATCCTTGCTGATACTTCCGTGCACGATTTCGACTTCCGTCATACCGTTCTTTTCTTTTTCAATATCCACAATGCGGGCATTGGGATATTTCTCTGCTATAAAATCTTTGATGGCAGCGGAAATATCAGAAGGGAGATAATCTTCGGGAGAACCGCCGTTGTGCGCATCGGCCACTTCCTTCACCAGAATGCCGTCCTCCGAATAATAGAGGTCCATTTCCTGATTACCTTTCTCCACTTCGATGATGTAGACAACAGCCATTTCCTTACGTTCCAGCTTGTCTACATCTTCCACCTTCCATACATTATAATAGGTACTACTCTCGTAAGAGCTTCTCACCGGAGCGGGAAGGTCTGCACAACGGAGGTCGGTTTCGGTCATCTGCCATACACCGTCTTTGGTGAACCAGGCCTCCTTTTCGAAATTGTCCTCATGGAAATCAGCCACATAATATGCACCTTTTGTTTCCCATTCTATACGCTGGGCATTGGGATGCTCCTTGGCCAACGCATTACTCAGTTCCGCGGGCACGGAGATTCCGTCGTTGTCGTCATCATCACAGCTTTGCAAGGCAAAGGCAAACACGCCTAACGCCAATAATAAGAAGTACTTTTCCAGTTTCATAGTCATTTCGTTTTTTTACATTATCAATACCAAGTTTGTTCATTTTGTATGGCAAAGATGAAGCCTAAATCTGGAAAGAATCTGGAAGAATACTCATATTTTGCAGAAAACAGCTATCTTTGTGCCACTAAAAGCGTTCATAACAAAAGAGATACATAATAACACAATGGAAAAGAAATTCAAACGTACCACCGTGACCTCGGCATTGCCGTATGCCAACGGCCCGGTTCATATCGGACACCTGGCAGGCGTTTATGTTCCTGCAGACATCTACGTCCGCTACCTGCGACTGAAAAAGGAAGATGTAATCTTCATCGGCGGCTCCGACGAACACGGAGTGCCCATCACCATCCGCGCCAAGAAGGAAGGCATCACCCCGCAAGACGTGGTGGACCGCTATCATACGCTTATAAAGAAGTCTTTCGAAGAGTTCGGCGTTTCCTTCGACGTGTACAGCCGTACTACTTCAAAGACGCATCACGACACGGCTTCCGACTTCTTCCGCAAGCTGTACGATAAGGGAGAATTCATCGAAAAGACCAGCATGCAGTATTACGACGAAGAAGCCAAGACCTTCCTTGCCGACCGCTACATCACCGGCGAGTGCCCCCACTGCCATGCCGAAGGCGCTTACGGCGACCAATGCGAGAAGTGCGGCACCAGCCTCAGCCCCACGGACCTGATTAATCCGAAGAGTGCCATCAGCGGCAGCCAGCCCGTGATGCGTGAGACGAAGCACTGGTATCTGCCGCTGGACAAACACGAGGAATGGCTTCGCCAATGGATTCTGGAAGACCATAAGGAGTGGCGTCCCAATGTTTATGGCCAATGCAAGAGCTGGCTCGACATGGGCTTGCAGCCGCGTGCCGTGAGCCGCGACCTGGATTGGGGTATTCCCGTTCCCGTAGAGGGTGCCGAGGGCAAAGTGCTCTATGTATGGTTCGACGCCCCTATCGGCTACATCAGCAACACCAAAGAGTTGCTGCCCGACACATGGGAGAAATGGTGGAAAGACCCCGAAACGCGTCTGGTACACTTCATCGGAAAAGACAATATCGTGTTCCACTGCATCGTGTTCCCCGCCATGCTGAAGGCAGAGGGTAGCTACATCCTGCCGGACAACGTGCCGAGCAACGAGTTCCTGAACCTGGAGGGCGACAAGATTTCCACTTCACGCAACTGGGCGGTATGGCTGCACGAGTATCTCGTTGACTTCCCCGGCAAGCAGGATGTGCTGCGCTACGTGCTGACCGCCAACGCACCGGAGACAAAAGACAACGACTTCACCTGGAAGGACTTCCAGGCACGTAATAACAACGAGCTGGTTGCCGTTTATGGCAACTTCGTGAACCGCGCCCTGCAACTCACCAAGAAGTACTTCGACAGCGTAGTGCCCGCCGCAGGCGAACTGAACGACTACGACCGCGAGACGCTGAAAGAATTTGCCGACGTCAAGGCAGAAGTGGAGAAGTTGCTGGATGTATTCAAATTCCGCGACGCACAGAAGGAAGCGATGAACCTTGCCCGCATCGGAAACAAATACCTTGCCGACACCGAGCCGTGGAAGCTTGCCAAGACGGACATGGAGCGCGTAGCCACCATCCTCCATATCTCCTTGCAGTTGGTCGCCAACCTTGCCATTGCTTTCGAACCGTTCCTGCCCTTCAGCAGCGAGAAGCTTCGCAAGATGCTGAACATGGACAGCTTTGACTGGGCAGAGCTGGGACACACCGACCTGTTGCCTGCCGGACATCAGCTGGGCACCCCCGAACTGCTGTTCGAAAAGATAGAAGACGACGTCATCCAGGCACAAGTAGACAAGCTGCTTGCCACCAAGAAGGCAAACGAAGCCGCCACCTACAAGGCAAACCCCATCAAGCCGACCATCGCCTTCGAAGACTTTGAAAAGCTGGATATCCGCGTAGGTACAGTGCTTGAATGCGAGGCAGTGCCCAAGATGAAGAAGCTGCTGAAGTTCAAGATTGCCGACGGGCTGGAAAACCGCACCATCGTCAGCGGCATTGCCCAGCACTACAAACCGGAAGAACTGGTAGGCAAGCAAGTGCTGTTCATCGCCAACCTCGCTCCACGCCAATTCAAGAACGGGCTGGTAAGTGAAGGAATGATTCTCTCTGCCGAGAATTATGACGGCTCGCTGGCGGTGACTTCACTGCTGAAAGAGGTGAAGCCGGGCAGCGAGGTGAAATAAAACAGTAACAAGGTAACGAGTTAACAAGGCTACAAGGAGGAAGGAAAAGCCTCGTGGCCTTGTTAACTCGTTGCCTTATCAACCAATAAACTATGTCCGATACATCACTCAAAGAAAAAACAGCCAAAGGCCTCTTCTGGGGAGGATTCAGCAACGGCATACAGCAGTTGTTAAATCTGGGATTCGGAATAGTCCTTGCCCGTCTGCTGGATGCTTCGGATTATGGTATGGTAGGGATGCTTACCATCTTCTCCGCCATTGCCGCCGCCTTGCAGGAGGGTGGGTTCATTTCGGCACTGACCAACCGGAAGGAGACTTTGCACAAGGATTACAACGCCGTGTTCTGGTTCAGCCTGATGTGCAGCACTACTATATATATATTACTCTTCTTTGCCGCACCGCTGATTGCCGACTTCTACGATACGCCCGAGCTGATACCGCTGTCCCGTCTCTCCTTCTTGGGATTCGTCATTTCCAGCATGAGCATTGCACCGAGGGCATATCTATTCAAGAACCTCAGAATCAAGGACACTACCGTCATTTCTATTTCAAGTCTGATAGTCTCCGGCATTGTGGGCATCACATTGGCGGCAAACGGATTCGCCTATTGGGGGATTGCATTGCAAAGCATCTCTTTCATCACCGTAATGACGATTCTTAACTTCTACTTCTCGCATTGGAGACCCCGCTTCCGGTTCGACTTCACACCCATTAAGGAGATGATAGGGTTCAGCAGTAAGATAATCATTACGAATATCTTCACCATAATCAATAACAATTTGTTTTCCGTCTTGTTGGGTAAGTTCTATTCGGAACGGGAAGTGGGTAACTTTACGCAGGCAAACAAGTGGAACGGCATGGGACATACCACGATTACGGGCATGATAAACGGCATTGCACAACCCGTCTTTACCCGGGTTGCCGACGACAAGGCACGGCAACTTGCCGTATTCAGAAAGCTGCTACGCTTCACCGCCTTTATCTCTTTCCCCGCCATGCTGGGATTGAGCTTGGTATCGAAAGAACTGATTATAATCACTATCACGGAGAAGTGGCTGCCCAGTGCCGATATCTTGCAACTGTTATGTATTTGGGGAGCATTTATTCCCGTCATCAATCTGTTCTCCAACCTGCTCATCAGCCGGGGGCATTCTTCTATCTATATGTGGAGCACCATCAGCTTGAGCCTGCTGCAAATAGTAGCTGTATGTGCCATATACCCATACGGGTTGGAATGGATGCTGCGTATTTTCGTCATTATCAATATCGGCTGGCTGTTTGTATGGTTCCGTTTTGTCAAGAGGGAGATAGGATTAAGACTGCGCGATATGCTGAAAGACATCTCTCCTTATCTCTCCCTATCCATTGTACTCGTAGTGTCAACTCACTATGCCACTCAGCCCATAGAAAACCTATACTTAAATATGGCAGCCAAAATCATTATGGTAGCTGGGCTTTATGCACTGGTTTTGTGGAAACTACAATCTACCATCTTCCGGGAAAGCATTGAATTCCTCTTAAAGAAAAAAAGAGCATGAGCCGCATAGCCTACATCATATCCGCCTACAAGGATGCCCCACACTTGGCACGCCTGGTTGCCGCACTGGATGACCGGGCAGACTTCTACGTGCACATCGACCTCAATGCCGATATACACCCTTTTGAAGAAGCCTTGGGAGACAAGGTCACTTTCGTGCCCCGCCACCGGATAAGCTGGGGAGGATGGGAACAAGTGGAATATCAGAAAGAATTGCTTGCCGCCGTATTGCACAGCGGTATCCCCTATACCCGCGTAGTATGCCTAAGCGGGCAAGATTACCCGTTATGGAGCAACAACGCCATCCACCGCTATTTCGAGGAGCATCAAGACACTGAATTCATCGGCGGTTTCAACCTGACACACTGCACCGTGAAACAGCAGTTGCACAAGATAACCCATTACCACCCTTTCCGTGACCTGCCTTGGAAGAGTATATGGTGGAAGAACAAACTCATTGTAGCATCGCGCAAGCTGGTACAGATACTCCCCATCCGGAAAGCCCCTTTTGCACCCTTGGAAGGCAAGCAGGCAGATGTCTATTTCGGTTCTGACTATTGGGCCATCACGTTGCCCTGCGCACGATATGTATATGAAAAGGTGTGCACGGAGGAGAAGCTGGTGAAGTATTTCAGAACCAGCTTTGTACCCAGCGAACTGTGCATACAGACCATCGTATTCAACTCCCCTTTTGCCTCAAAAGGGCTTCTTTTAGAGGGAGAATACCCCGGACTTACCCGTCTCACCCCCTTGCACTACATAGACTACGGCGCATCCATCCGCGTGATGACACTCGAGGACCTGCCAGTATTGCGGCAGTCTGGAAAGATGTTCTGCCGGAAAGTAGTAAGCGGGGAGTCCGACACACTGATAGAAAAACTCAAGTCCGATTTCGCAAAAGAAGATTGAAATGGAAAGTGCTCCTTTCAACTATTATCATTATTTTTGCAGACATCAATCAAAAATGGTATCCATGGTGAAGCAATATACCCCAGAAGAACTGACCCAACTACATCAGGTGCTATACGAAATACTGGAAGAGATTGTGCGCATCTGCGACAAACACAATATTCCCTATTTTGTAATCGGCGGAACAGCAATAGGGGCACTCTATGACAAAGCGATTCTTCCTTGGGATGACGACATAGATATAGGTATGAAACGGGAAGACTACAATAAGTTTCTCCAGATAGCCTCCCAAGAACTGAGAGAACCATACTTTCTTTCATGGATACATACCGACCCTCATAGTCCTTATTACTTTGCCAAAGTCAAGAAAAACAACACCTTGTTTGTCGAAGAGATGTTTAAAGATGTACCTATGCATCAGGGAATCTTTGTCGATATATTCCCTTTTGACCGTATTCCAAACAATAAGCTATTAAGGAAGATACAATATGAAGCCGTCAACTTTCTGAAATGCTGCTTGATGGGAAAAGAGGTATGGCTATGGAAACACTTCGGAAAATGTCAAATATCCAACCCTACCAATCGTGGAGCTGTTGCCTGCCTTCTGAACCGGATAGTTGATATGACACTCTCTAAAAAGACAATCTACCGTTTGATGGTGATAATGCAAAGTTGTTTCAACTCATGGAAAACTTTGTATTACAACAATGTGATTACCACTACCGACCATGTTTTGGAGACGAGTCTCAACCATTTACAACCAATCAAATTCGGTCCACTTTATCTGAAAGCACCTGATAGATTGGAAAACTTTCTACGGTACAACTATCCCACTTTACACCGGTATACAGAAGAAGAGCAGGACAAGATAAACAATCATTATCCGGCAGTTCTTTCTTTCAACATACCAAATGACCATATAGCCACCTCCTAATCCAACAAAATTGCCATGAAACCATCCCTTGTAGATGTATCTGTACTGATTCTTTTCTTCAACCGCCCCAAACTGCTGGCGCAAGTATTCGAACAAGTGAAGAAAGCACGCCCCGCACGACTGTTTCTCTATCAGGACGGCCCGCGCGGCGAGCGTGACATGCCGGGCATAGAAGCTTGTCGCAAAGTAGTGGCAGACATCGACTGGGAATGCGAAGTACGCCACAACTACCAAGAGAAGAACTACGGCTGCGACCCATCGGAATACATGGCACAGAAGTGGGCATTCTCCTTGTCGGACAAATGTATCGTGCTTGAGGATGACGACGTGCCTGCCGTCTCTTTCTTCGGCTTCTGCAAGGAACTGCTCGACAAGTATGAGCACGACACACGCATCAGCATGATTGCCGGATTCAACAACGAGGAGATTACACCGGACATCACTTCCGACTACTTCTTCGCCACCACCTTCTCCATCTGGGGATGGGCGAGCTGGCGGCGGGTGACGGACCAATGGGATGAATTCTACACCTTCCTGGACGACAAGGAGAACATGCGGCAACTGAAGAACCTCATCCACACACGGCGCTACCGCAAAGACTTCATCTACATGTGCCAACGCCACCGCGAACACGGGAAAGCCTATTACGAAACCATCTTCCACGCTTCCATGTTGTTCAATTCGGGTCTGAGCATCGTGCCCACCCGCAACATGATAAACAATCTGGGAGCCACTGCCGACTCCACCCACTTTGCCGGCTCCGTGCACACCATGCCGCGCGGTTACCGCCGCATCTTCACCATGAAACGCCACGAAGTGGAGTTTCCACTGAAGCACCCTCGCCACGTCATCGAGAACACTGCCTACAAGGATAGCGTTTACCGCATCATGGCATGGCGGCATCCCTGGATAAAGATTGCACGGTCGTTCGAGGAACTGGCGTTGAACCTACGGTACGGCAACTTCACCATCATATGGCAAACGCTGCAAAAGCGTATCCGGAAATGGATGAAACAAGACCGGCATCTGTAACAAGAAAAAACATTCAAAAAAGAAGAAACGAACAACAGTCATGAGAGTACTACTTATCAATACATCCGAACGCATCGGCGGCGCAGCCATCGCCGCCAGCCGTCTGATGGAATCACTCAAGAACCACGGCATCAAAGCCAAGCTGCTGGTGCGCGACAAGCAGACCGACCAAATCTCCGTTGTGTCACTAGACCATAACTGGCGCATGGTGTGGAAGTTCGTCTGGGAGCGCATTGTCATCTGGAGCGCCAACCGCTTCAACAAGAAGAACATCTTTGCCGTAGACATTGCCAACACGGGGACAGACATCACCTCACTGCCCGAATTCCAGCAAGCAGACGTCATCCATCTGCACTGGATAAACCAAGGGATGCTCTCGCTGAAGAACATCGAGAAGATTCTCGCCTCGGGCAAGCCCGTCGTCTGGACCATGCACGACATGTGGCCCTGCACCGGCATCTGTCACCATGCCCGCGAGTGCACCCACTACCAGCAGGAATGCCACAACTGCCCCTTCATCCACGGAGGCGGAGGCAAACGTGACCTTTCCTACCGCATCTTCCACAAAAAGCAGGCATTGTATCGCAACCGTCACATCAACTTCGTCACCTGCAGCCGCTGGCTGGAAGAACGTGCCCGGACAAGCGCCCTCTTCTGCGGTCATGCCGTGACGTGCATCCCCAACCCCATCAACACCAACCTCTTCAAGCCCCGCAACCGACAGGAAGCCCGCAGCCGTTGCCTACTGCCGCAAGACAAAAAGCTCATGTTGTTCGGCTCGGTGAAGATTACGGACAAACGGAAAGGCATTGACTACTTGATAGAATCGTGCCGACTGCTGGCCGACAAGCATCCCGAACTCCGGGAACAGTTGGGTGTCGTCGTCTTCGGCAACCAATCGCAACAACTGGAAAACCTGCTTCCATTCAAAGTCTACCCGCTGAACTTCGTCAGCAACGAACACCAACTGGTGAACATCTACAATGCCGTGGACATCTTTGTGACCCCCTCGCTAGAAGAGAACCTGCCGAACACCATCATGGAAGCCATGGCATGCGGCATTCCCTGCGTCGGATTCAACGTGGGCGGCATCCCTGAGATGATAGACCATCTGCACAACGGCTACGTGGCACAATACAAATCCTCGGAAGACTTTGCCAACGGCATCTACTGGACGCTGACCGAACCCGACTACCCCAGCCTCTCGGAACAAGCCTGCCGGAAAGCCATCTCCCACTATTCGGAGAACGTCGTCGCCAAGAAATACATTGACCTTTACAACAAAGTGACCGGAAGAAATGCATAACCACCCCACCCCGAAATTCAGCATCATCACCGTGACCTACAATGCCGAAGCGGTACTGGAGGACACGATTCAAAGCGTTATCTCGCAAACCTACCACCACGTAGAATACATCCTTGTGGACGGCGCGTCCAAAGACGGCACGCTCTCCATTATCGACCGTTACCGCGACCGCATCACCCGCATCGTGAGCGAACCGGACAAGGGACTGTACGACGCCATGAACAAAGGTATCCGCCTTGCCACCGGCGATTACCTCTGCTTCCTCAATGCCGGCGACAGCTTCCACGAGGACGACACCTTGCAGCAGATGGTGCGTTCCATCTCCGGCAACGAACTACCCGACGTGCTGTACGGCGAAACGGAACTGGTGGACAAGGAAGGTCACTTCATCCGCATGCGCCGCCTCGCCGCCCCGGAAGTGCTTACCTGGCGAAGCTTCAAGCAGGGCATGCTGGTCTGCCATCAGGCCTTCTTTGCCAAAGCTTCCCTTGTAGAACCCTACGACCTGCAATACCGCTTCTCCGCCGACTTCGACTGGTGCATCCGGGTGATGAAGAAGGCACGGACCTTGCACAATACCCATCTCACCCTCATCGACTATCTGGAAGAGGGAATGACCACCCAGAACCGGCAAGCATCCCTGCGCGAACGCTTCCGCATCATGGCGCGGCATTACGGACTGATGAGTACCGTAGCCCATCATGCCTGGTTCGTATTACGGGCCGTGATAAAGAAATAGCACAAATTTCGAGGACAAATATACTTTGTTCCCGCAAGACCTATACCTTGCGGGAATCTCCCCTATACCCAGCTCTCTACAGTATAGGAGTGAGTACCCAAAACATCCCCATGTTTTCACCTAAAACATCCGGATGTAATGGGGCAAAACATCCCCATGTTTTGGGGTAAAACATCCGGGTGTTTTGGAGAAAGACATCCGGATGTTCTGCATATTAAGTCCTATACCGTGAGGGGCTAAGTCCTAAGACGTAGGAGATTAACTCCTAAGGCAAAGGAGGCTGGGTAGCTGCAAGCAGCGCCTTCAACTCTTTTACCCCTTCCGAAGCTCCCTTTTGAATGACATGTATCGGACGCATGACGTGCGTGTCCACCGGCTTGGGGTCTATCAGATACACTTCGGTGGCACGGGGCACGTAGTTCAGCAGTCCCGCAGCGGGATAAACGTTCAGACTGGTGCCGATGATGACGAAGATGTCCGCCTGCTCCACATACCGGATGGCAGTCTCAATCTCCGGCACCGACTCGCCAAACCACACGATGAACGGGCGGAGCTGCGTACCGTCGCCCGCCTTGTCGCCCAACTTTACTTCATATTCCTCCGGCGCCAGTTCCTTGACGAAATGCGGATTATAAGGGTCGCGGCTGGAACAAACCTTCGTCAGTTCCCCATGCAAGTGTATCACGTGCGTACTGCCGGCACGCTCGTGCAGATTATCTACGTTCTGGGTGACGACCGTTACATTGAAATCCCTCTCCAGGTCGGCAACGCCCAGATGCCCGGCATTCGGCACCACATCGAGCAACTGCTTGCGACGTTCGTTATAGAAATTAATGACCAGTTCCGGATTACGTGCATACCCCTCGGGAGTCGCCACCTGCTCCACCGGATATTTGTCCCATAATCCGCCCGCATCACGGAATGTGCTGATGCCGCTCTCGGCGCTCATACCAGCACCCGACAATATGACCAAGTTCTTCATTTTCCGCTCCTTTCCTTTATTAAAGTAAGACAAATATAAGAAGAATGTTCAAGTTGTGATATAAATAAGAAAAATTAAATACTTAAAAGCCTTATCATTCAAATAAAAGACGTACTTTTGCCACTCATAAATTTGCAATAGACTGGAAAAGAAACCAATCCGGTCGTCAACAAAAGAATCTTATGGACAAATTCAGTTATGCTATCGGCCTTGGAATAGGTCAGAATCTTTTAAGCATGGGTGCCAAAGGCATTGCAGTAGATGACTTTGCACAAGCAATCAAAGACGTTCTGGAGGGCAACCAGACGGCAATCAGCCACACAGAAGCCCGTGACATCGTCAACAAGTACTTCGCCGAACTGGAGGAGAAGATGAACGCAGCAAACATAGAAGCCGGCAAAAAGTTCCTGGAAGAGAACAAAAAACGCGAGGGAGTTGTTACGCTTCCCAGCGGACTTCAATACGAAGTTATCACAGAAGGAAACGTCGGTCACTATGCCAAAGCAACCGACCAGGTACAATGCCACTACGAAGGCACACTGATTGACGGAACGCTGTTCGACAGCTCCATCAAGCGCGGCCAGCCTGCCACATTCGGTGTAAACCAAGTGATACCCGGTTGGGTGGAAGCCCTTCAGCTTATGCCCGAAGGTGCCAAGTGGAAACTCTACATCCCCAGCGACCTGGCATACGGAGCGCAGGGTGCCGGCGAGATGATTCCTCCCCACAGCACGCTCGTATTCGAAGTCGAATTACAGAAAATTTTATCTAAATAAACAAACAAGTAAAAGCAAAATGAAAAAAGTAACATTTCTCATGGCTCTTGCAGTAGCTGCCGGCATGGCATCTTGTACTGCTCAAAGTCCGAAAGCTGATTTGAAGACGGACATCGACTCATTATCTTACGCCATCGGTATGGCACGTACAGAAGGTTTGGACCAGTATCTTGCACAACAAGGCATTGACTCAACCCAGATGTCAGAATTCCTGAAAGGTTTCAACGAAGGCGCAGCCAAAATCGATAAGAAAGACGTGGCTTACATGGCCGGTCTGCAAGTAGGCCAGATGGTCAGCAAGCAATGGGTGGAAGGCTTCAACCAACAAATCTTCGGCAACGACTCCACACAGAGCATCAGCCGCGAAAATCTGCTGGCAGGTTTCGTAGCAGGTGTCATCGGCAAGGGTGGTGCTATGGATATGATGAAAGCTCAAGAGTACATGCGTACTCAGATGGATGCCATCAAAGAAAAAGCAACTGCAGAAAAGTATGCTGACAACAAAGCTGCCGGTGAAAAGTTCCTGGCTGAGAACAAGGCTAAAGAAGGTGTAGTAACTACCCCGAGCGGTCTGCAATACAAAATCATCACCAAGGGTAACGGTGCCGTTCCTGCCGACAGCAGCAAGGTGAAAGTAAACTACAAAGGTACGCTGATTGACGGAACAGAATTCGATAGCTCTTACAAGCGCAACGAACCTGCTACTTTCCGTGCCAACCAGGTAATCAAAGGCTGGACAGAGGCCCTCACCATGATGCCCGTCGGCTCTAAGTGGGAACTCTATATCCCCTACGACCTGGCATACGGTTCAAGAGAAACCGGTAGCCAAATCAAGCCGTTCTCTACTTTGATATTCGAAGTGGAACTGCTGGGTATCGAGAAGTAATGTAACAATCCGAAGGGAGGGGCAAAACCCTCTTGTTACTTCTTTTAGGCGCGGATTACGAGGAATAACGCGGATTTGGTAAACTAAATCCGTGAAATCCGCGTAATCCGCGCCTTATCGTTACCCCTCACTTTTATTCATTTTTCCGTCCCTTTTTATAGATAAATTAAAATAAAGTCCTATATTTGCTTACTATTTGATAACAACAAGAACTTTACTTATTTACTATTATGGAAAAAATAGACAATCTTGACCGGCAGATTCTGGAAATCATTTCCCAAAATGCCCGTATCCCTTTCAAGGACGTAGCTGCTGAATGTGGCGTGTCACGTGCTGCCATCCATCAACGTGTACAGCGCCTGATTGACCTTGGCGTTATTGTTGGCTCAGGCTATCATGTAAATCCCAAGTCCCTTGGATACAGAACCTGCACTTACGTAGGAATCAAGCTGGAAAAGGGCTCCATGTATAAGACGGTAGTTGCTGAGCTGGGCAAGATTCCCGAAATCGTAGAATGCCACTTCACCACTGGTCCGTACACCATGCTGACCAAGGTATATGCCCGCGACAACGAGCATCTGATGGATTTGCTGAACAACAAGATGCAGGAGATTCCTGGCGTAACCGCTACCGAGACCTTGATTTCCCTGGAACAGAGCATCAAGAAGGAGATTCCTATTTGCCCCGAGAAATAACGAACAACAATGGATTTCTTGAACGAATATCATCTGTCGGGCCTTGTCATAGGTATCTGCACATTCCTCATCATCGGCTTGTTTCACCCCATAGTTGTGAAAGCCGAATATTATTGGGGCACCAAGTGCTGGTGGATTTTCCTTTTACTCGGCATCGGCGGCATCATTGCCTCCCTTTATACGGAGAACATCATGATAGCCTCCCTTTTGGGCGTCTTTGCATTTTCCTCGTTCTGGACCATCAAGGAGATATTCGAGCAGGAAGAACGAGTGAAAAAAGGCTGGTTTCCCAAGAATCCAAAACGAACTTATAAGTTCTAAGGACAAAGGTTATAAGGAATTTTATCCAAAAGTCTTGCATATTTCAATAGAAAATGCTACTTTTGTCCTCGCTATCCAAGCAAGGATGCATCGGACTTGTAGCTCAGTTGGTTAGAGCAACAGACTCATAATCTGGAGGTCCCTGGTTCAAGCCCAGGCTGGTCCACAAAGAATTGCCTCATAAACAAGTGTTTATGGGGCTTTTTTATTAGGACTTCTTCTCTTTGGATTTTCGAAATACTGACAAGAAACAGGCTGTCTTGCTTCGTTGTTGACCTATTGTTGACCCCAAAATAAGTACCACAAACAGATAATCTCACCACACAGATAAGCAGACTACAAACTATTCAGAATATCTAAAATGAAAGAATTTACTTATGAACAGATAAGAACAAAGGCTCTTAAACAGGGAGTGAAAGATAATAAGGTTCACATTGGATTGTGGGCTAATCTTAATAACTATCTAAAGACAAGGAGAAAAAAGAATGGAAAGGTTACTACCTATTATATTTCATTGCAGAAACTATCTTATTAATTTACTAATATTTAAACTGACATGATAATTCATCTACCAACAGGAAAGAAGTTCCACAACAGAAAGGAAGCCAAGATATATTTTGACACTGCCTACTATTACAAAATGGCACAGCGTAGAGAATCATTAAACATGGGTGAGTTTGCAGAAGAAGCAGTCACTGTAGAAGAAGTTGCAGCAGCATTGAATTTGTTCCATGCCTACAACCCATCCAAAGACCTGCACCTGTTAAGAACACTTGGACAGATGTCAATCTCCACAAGCGAGGACTCCACTCCCTTACGTGTTTGTCGTAACCAAAGGATCCTTATTCATAAGACATTTGAGGGACTTGCCGAGCGTGGAAAATGTTCAATGGGATGGTCCTTCGGATTCAAGTTGCATCTGATAATCAATGACAAGGGTGAAATTCTCAATTTCATGTTCACGCCTGGAAACGTGGATGACCGGGAACCGTTGAAGCAAGGTAAGTTTCTGGAGAACATCAAAGGAAAACTATGCGCAGACAAAGGATATATTGGTCAGGCTCTGTTTGAGAACCCTTTTCTTAATGGCATACAGCTTGTCACTAAAGTTAAAAACAATATGAAGAATTCACTGATGAGTATTGCCGACAAGATTTTGCTCAGAAAAAGAGCCTTGATCGAAACTGTCAATGACGAATTGAAGAACATTGAGCAGAGGGAGAAATCCTTACCTTTAATAAGGATAACACCTATACAGAGAAAGGCGAAAATGACACTCAAAATGATACATTTGAATACTTCCCTAACAGATATATGTTCGTTACTTATTATACAACTGATTGGGGAGAAGAGAATACCATTTACACTGTTGTTAAGATAACTAAAGATGAGCTATATCTTAACAACAATGAAAACTTTAAGATTAATTGGAACGACCTTATTAATGGTCATGTTGGCTGTAAACTTTACAGCATGTAGTGATGATGAAGATGAACAGACAATCATTGAACAAGCTAACCTTATAGGTAAATGGCAGACCACTTGGGAGAAGATTCACAAAGTGGAGAATGATAAGGAAGTAGTAACTTCTGATGAAGCATATACCAATGGTTTATGGGAGTTCAAAGCTGACGGTACTTGCACAGAAGGCTATGCGGACGGTGGATATACAGAAACAAGTCGTTGGTCTTTGAAAGACAATAAGCTGACTATCTCTTACGATGATGGTTATTCAGATGTCCTAACTGTTAATGAACTTACAGCTACTAAGTTGGTTCTCGCCTTTGAGGATTGGGACACAATGGATGATGGTAGCGAGGAATTGGATGACATTACAACAACCACTTACAAGAAGATTGACTAATTACCAATCTACTTAAGACAGAGCAGCATTTGAGGAAACTCTTATGCTGTTTTTCTTTTTATAAAGCTACTACAATTTCAAGGAATACTTCTATATATAATCCCATTCGCAAGAATGTTGCAGCAGTTTATAATAAACAAAACTTTATATAATCTTCTATTTCTTGAGCAGTTACAGCATAAATCGGTGCAAGTTGCTCAAAATGGGAATCTCTTGTAAAACGAGAGCCGTTGGTGAGCATAGCTAACAGATTCTTGGATTTCAATTTATGTCCAGAGTAGGTAAGGGCTAAAGATACCAAATCGTTGATAGGTACACCAGACTTTAAGATGGAATAAATATCATAATAATCGCGAAAATTACTCCTGCGTAGCATCACCTCCATCTTCATAGCTCCAATAGACTTTACATCTGCCAATCTGAGATTATTCAGATATTCCACAGGCATACTTACAGGAGAATATTTAGGACAGGCATAAAAGGAGAACTTTACTCCAGACACTAAATACTCCACATGGTCTATATCTAAAATGTCCTTATGCTGAATATCACCTATTACAGCGAGCTCTTTCTCTATCTGATACCATGCCACTTCCATTTTCTCTGTTTTAGAGGTACGCCATTTCATAAAGTCCAAGTCCTCACTTTGTCGAGTTCCCATTTGCAATGACAAAGCTGTGCCACCTACCAAGAGATAGGGTTTGATGCAGTCCAACTTAGAAACGGCTTCAAAAACCTGCAGCGTGTGTGGAGCTAAACCTTTCATGCAAACATTTTATTAAGATGGCGGGTAGCCATAGACTTTATATAAGCATCTGGCTTCTTTGCCTTGAAATAATACCATGCAAAAAAACGATTCAACGTGTAGAGATATTCCGCTTGGGGAACAAGATAATCCAGCCACACCTGCTTAATTTTCTTGAAAGGATAAATTAGAAACAGTTGGTTTATTTCTTCCAAGTCAAGATGTAACAAGGTTTTCTCAATCAGCATATCATCTGGAATATCCTTGATTAAGTTTTCATTGTACGACCAAAAGCAGTGTTCTTGCTTCAGTTTCGCCAATAGTTCTTGTTTTACCACATCTCTTGACATAACTCCCTGTTTTAGAATAACACAAAATTAGTGATTATTCTTGTCCAAAGCAAATCACAATGGAGAATGTTTCATTGTGAATAAGATTTTTAGTAAATTTGCATAATAAGTTCAGTGTTGACCTATTGTTGACCTCAGAACCTACACAGAGATAATTAACGTGTTGATAACGAGGCAGCTCAGTTGGTTAGAGCAACAGACTCATAATCTGGAGGTCCCTGGTTCAAGCCCAGGCTGGTCCACAAACAAGAGGCTCATTCTTAATAGAATAGAGCCTCTTTTAATTTTTGGACTCCGCCATACAAGCCCGGTATTTGTGTAATAAAACAACCTTCATCATGAAATACGGAGTATCTCCAAATACACTGCTCATAACTGCCGGAACCATATGGTCATTGGCAGGAGTCAATATTCTGCGTATAGGCCTGACCTGCTGGATAGATGACGGACATTATTGGCTATTCAAAGTCTGCGAAGCCAGCCTGGTATTCCTTCTGTTCTCCGGCATTATTTTCCATAGGCTGTACAAGAAACATACTCTCCGTATCTCACAGAAGAAAGGTAAGCACTGCCCCTTTTCCTTTTTCGACGTAAAAGGATGGATTGTCATGATAGGCATGATTGCAATGGGAATTGTAATACGTACCTGCCACCTTCTGCCCGACTCCTTCATCGCAGTGTTCTATACCGGACTTTCTCTCGCGCTTCTCGGCACCGGGCTACGCTTCATCTGGTATTGGTGGAGGAACAGATAACTCCGGATTCACCGATTCCCATCCTATGCAGGCTCCGGCAAAGTGCTGATCGCCTCGCTCTTTATCCTTTCAGGCTTATTGCTATTCCCCGGCAATTTCCAAGCCATGCTGTAGCCCTTGGCCCTTATCCTCATCGGCATCTTCCTTCTCAGACATCACCATAGGAGAAACTGGACACACCAAAGGACAGTGCATCGCCGTGCCAAGATGGTACAACGGATGATGAACAAGAGAATGGGAGAGCAAGAGGAACATAGCACCCGGAGAAACCTACATAGACCTGGACTGCAGTTGGGGAGGAGTGGAACTGCACATACCCGCCGACTGGCAAGTACGCATAGAATGCAGTTGCTTTTGCGGCGGATGTGAAGACAAACGCTGGCAAGGCACACCTGCCAAACAAGCATTCCTTTCCGCCTCTTGTTCGGTATTCCTGCCTGGACAGCTATCCTTTTGTGGTATCATCTGCAGATTGTGGCAGGCACTTCATTACAAACAGAAAATTTCACCGCCCCGAGGCAGAAAAGGCCGCTCCCCTGCCACAAGAAGAAAGTATTGACCGGATCACGGTAAAAGACGGCTCCCGGATTCACATCATCAAAGTGGAAGACCTATTATACATCCAGGCTTGTGGGGACTACGCAACCCTGGTGACATCAGACGGAGAGTACATCAAGGAACAGACCATGAAAAACTTCGAGACACATTTGCCAGCAGATAACTTTGTCCGCATCCACCGCTCGAGCATTGTCAACGTAACCCAGATATCACGAGTAGAACAGTATGGAAAAGAGACCTACCAAGTGACGTTAAAAAGTGGCGTCAAGCTACGGGTAAGCCTCTCCAGATACCGGTTACTGAAGGAACGGTTGGGCATATAAATGCCGCAACCAGTCCTTCAGAATACTTCCTGCAGAGGAAAAAGACAATTAATCTTAAAATACAGCGGAATATATAACTTTGTCCAAAGTTATTTGTTCCTTTACCTTACTATGATGAAACATCTGTATTACATACTTATGTTTACCTTCCTCTGTCTGGGTTTGACTGCCATCTCCCAGGAGGAACAGCCGGACTCACGGAATACTACCATGAGTCCGGCGGGAATAGTTGTCGGAAGTCCGGCCTCCGAATGCTCCTTTACCGCCTACACACAGTGCGCATCGTACACAGCCACCCACCGTTCACTATTCAATGACGAAAATACCGACTGCTGGACCAACGAAGCGTTGTGTCCGAACAGCCTATACACACATAACCACGCCTCTCCGAAATTCCTGAAGATGAGAATTCTGAAACCAGCCGGGCAACTGGAGCATCTGCTTTCCAGCCATCTGTCTGCCGGAGAGAGCGCCAACCTTTCATTCAATCCCAGTGCCCTCCGCTATTCCTGCGGATACTACATCTATGCACTGCTGCATATCCTGATTTAGACTTTATCGGACTTATTGCAAACCATTACCGGAGGTGTACTGCATGTACATCTTTCGCTTTTTTATTATCCATTTCATCACATTAATATCATAACTATGTCCGATTTATTCCTCCCCACCCTTGAGATGATGGGGCTCACTTTTGCAATCGGTTTCTTTGTGGCATTCATCATCAAACTGATAGCCAGCGCAGCCGATTCACTCGATTTCTACAGTTCCCACCAGCAGGAGTTACTCCGCCTGCGCCGTATAAAGAAGTTCCGCCAGAAGATGGAACTGATGCTACACACCCCCTCCATGCACGGAAACATCTTCGGCAACGACACGCGCGAAGACTACAGCCGGGGTGTGGACCGTGAAAACGAAAAGCCTCGGGGCTATTACCACGGAGTAAGCCACGGTGTCTCCAAAAGAAACCTGGTAGACTACTTCTACCCAGAAGATACCCATATGATGTATCTGGAAGATGCCATCAGCCACCGTGACAACAAGAACAAGACTAAAAAGAACAACGACACCAAAAACAAAGACTAATCATGGAGAATATAGATTTTGCAACCTTGTTCCAAGGATTCGGAACAATGATGGAAAGCGGCTGGCTGCTCTCCTCTGCCCGTGTATTTTTAATAGCCCTGGGCCTGCTGCTCATATACCTGGGATGGAAAGGCGTACTGGAGCCTATGGTCATGATTCCCATGGGACTGGGTATGGTCGCCATTAATTGCGGCACCCTTTTCATGCCCGACGGTACATTGGGGAATCTCTTTCTGGACCCGATGCTTTCGGATACGGACGACTTGATGAACACCATGCAGATAGACTTCCTGCAACCGGTCTACACCCTGACCTTCAGCAACGGATTGATTGCATGCTTCGTATTTATGGGTATCGGTACCCTGCTCGATGTGGGCTTCCTGCTACAGAAACCGTTTGCCAGCATATTCCTTGCCCTATGTGCCGAATTGGGAACTTTCCTGACTGTACCCATCGCATCTGCATTGGGACTGTCCTTGAAAGAAAGCGCTTCCGTAGCCATGGTAGGAGGTGCGGACGGACCGATGGTGCTTTTCACTTCCTTGGCCCTGGCCAAACATCTGTTTGTACCCATCACAGTAGTGGCCTATCTCTATCTGGGACTGACATATGGCGGTTACCCCTATCTGGTGAAGCTGCTGGTGCCGAAACGCCTGCGCGCCATCAAGATGACGAGCAAGAAGCCGCCCAAAAACTATGATGCCAAAGTAAAACTGGCTTTCTCGGCTATATTGTGTGCTGTACTGTGTTTTCTGTTCCCGGTTGCCTCACCGCTGTTCTTCTCCTTGTTCCTCGGAGTGGCAGTACGCGAATCGGGGATGAAGCATATCTACGATTTTGTAAGCGGTCCGCTGTTGTATGGTTCTACTTTCATGCTCGGCCTGTTGTTGGGCGTACTTTGCGACGCACATCTGCTGCTCGACCCTAAAATTCTTAAATTGTTGGTATTGGGCATGGGCGCACTGTTGCTCTCCGGTATCGGCGGAATCATTGGAGGATACATCATGTACTTCATCAAGCGGGGCAATTACAATCCGGTCATCGGAATTGCAGCCGTGAGCTGCGTGCCTACTACGGCGAAGGTTGCCCAGAAGATAGTAAGCAAGGACAACCCCAATTCCTTCATCTTGGGAGATGCCTTGGGGGCTAATATTTCAGGAGTAATCACTTCGGCCATCATTACGGGTATCTATATTACTATAATTCCCTATCTGTAGCCTGCGTAGTGGGTTTAGGTGACGGAAAGAGGTTGTGGTAATCACAATCTCTTTCTTTTTATGATACATGGGGCAAGCTGTTGCATTTCAGATAAAATCCTTTACCTTTGCCGGCAAACACATTTATCAAGATATCAGGATGAAGAAAGTATTTAAATTGGCCGGAGGATTCATGGTCGGGGCATGCATCGGCTTTGTAGGAATAATAGGTGTAAGAGTCCTGGTTTTGGGAGACTCGTTCGACGGTTTACACAGCAAGTTTGCCGAAACCGGCATGCTGGAGACAGTAGGAGTTTCCTTGTTAGCCATACTGATTCTGCTGTTCTCCATCTTCCTGCAAGTGCTTCTGCACGAAGGCGGGCATCTTGTCTGCGGACTGGCAACCGGCTACCGCTTCGTCTCCTTCCGCATCTTCAACCTTACCTTCATACGGAAAGACGGGAAATTATGCATCAAGCGTTTCAGCCTTGCCGGAACGGGAGGCCAATGCCTGCTTACCCCACCCGAAAGGCCTCTTGAAGATATCCCAACCACCTTGTACAACCTGGGTGGAGTGCTTGCCAACCTGCTGACCGCCATCCTTGCCTTCCTCCCCCTGCTGACCGTAGACGGGCTGCCTTACCTGCTGAAATTCTTCCTTCTGATGCTCTCTTTGATTGGCATTCTCCTTGCAGGGATGAACGGCATCCCCATGAAGATGGGCGGCATCGGCAATGATGCCGACAACATGCGCCTGCTTCTCAAGGACAGCAAGAGCAAGCAGGCACTGGTCACCCAGCTGCGCATCAACGCACTGGTGCAAGAGGGCATGCGTCCTAAGGACATGCCTGCCGAATGGTTCAGCCAAACGGAAGACATCAACTACAAAGATGCCCTGCAGGTCACCATAGCCTTGATGAGCGCCTCGCGCCTGCTCGACTGCGAAGAATGGGAAGCCGCCTACAATGCATTTGAGAAAATAATGAGCCACCGGCACGAAGTCATCGGACTTTTGATAAAGGAAAACGCTTGCGAGCTGCTCTTCACCGCACTGGTGACAAAGAGGACCGCACGGGCAGAAGAATTATATACCGATGAGCTGGATACCTACATCCGGCAATATAAGGATGTGACGTCTTCCAAACAGCGGCTGCTCTGCGCCCTGGCACTCTACCGGGACAAGGACACAGCAAAGGCAAAGGAGATTTACGAAGCCACCTGCCAACGGAAAAACAAATACTTGATGCAGGGAGAAGTCAGTTCGGACATAGCTTTGATGAAATCAATCCTTACCGCCAAGAATGCCTTGTAAGATGGAACGATATTTCTTTTACTTGTTATATCTGCTGCTTGGCTGCTCACTATGCGGTTGTAGCAGAAAACAAGCGCCAAAGCAGACACAAGACCCGGATACGGAGACCACCATCCCGTACGCCGACACCATAGCGGCACCCGTCCCTCCGGCTCCGGCCAAAAGCCGAACAGCCCGCTACCTGGACTCCCTCGGTTTCGTCAGCATCGCCGAAGCGGACAGCAGCATCGCCATCGACTTGATGTACACCCGTGCCGACAATTTCACCGGAACCCTATTGTACGAAGACCTGAAAGAAGCCTACCTGCACCCCGATGCCATGAAAAGCCTGAAGCGGGCACAACGCCTGCTGAAAGAACAGTACCCCGGCTACAGCCTTATCGTCTACGACGCAGCGCGCCCCTTGTCCGTACAGCAGAAGATGTGGAACGTAGTGAAAGGAACCTCCAAATACATCTATGTCTCCAACCCCTCACGCGGCGGCGGCCTGCACAACTACGGGTTGGCAGTGGACATCAGCATACTCGACGATAAAGGAACCCCTCTGCCCATGGGCACCCCGGTAGACCATCTGGGCAGGGAAGCCCACATCACAGAAGAAGCCGTGCTCGTGGCACAAGGCAAGCTGACGGAACAAGAACGTGAAAACCGGCTGCTGCTCCGGCAGGTAATGAAAGAAGCCGGATTCCACCCGCTACCCAGCGAATGGTGGCACTTCAACCGCGTCAGCAGGCAGACGGCAAAGGAGCGATACCGGGTCATCCCTTAACTCTCACCCCCAGCTTGTTCGGAAACTTAAATTTGCTATCGCTTTGACGCAGATGACGCGGATTTTTAATATTCTTAATCTGTATTATCAGCGTCATCTTTGTCTGAAAAATAATCAGACAGAAAGCTGCGAATTTATGCCCCACTTTGTCCTTTTTGAGATAACTTTGCATCAGAATAAATAAGCCAAGCCATGCCTTTATCCCAAGACACCCTCCGCTTCATCCGCGAGCATCGCCGCGACGACGTGCGCAGCCTTGCCTTGCAGGCACGCCGCTACCCTTCGGTAGACATGCCCGCCGCCATCACACAGATTTCCGGCTGGCAGATTGCCAAAGAGAAGATACCCGCATGGGCCGAGAACGAGCATATACTCTACCCCGCCCACCTTTCTCTGGAACAATGCTCCTCCCAAACAACGGCACAGTATAAAGCGGAGATTATAACTAACCTGCTACATACAGAACAAGAACATCCCGCGCAGAACAGTACCCCCGCATCAGCCGGCACCTTTACCGACCTCACCGGAGGTTTCGGCATCGACTGCGCCTATCTCTCCTCCCGCTTCGGGCATGCCACTTACGTCGAGCGCCAGGAAACCCTCTGCCAGATAGCCGCACACAACTTCCTTGTCCTCGGCCTGAACCACATCTCCGTCTGCCACGCAGACAGCGTCTGCCATCTGCAAGAGATGGAGCCCGTGGACTGTATATTCATAGACCCTGCCCGCCGCGACGGACACGGTGGAAAGACCGTAGCCATCGGCAACTGCGAACCCGATATAGCCGCCCTCGAAGAACTGCTGCTGCGCAAGGCAAGACACGTACTGGTAAAACTCTCCCCCATGCTCGACCTCACCCTTGCCCTGAACGATTTGAAGCATGTCCACCAGGCACACATCGTCTCCGTGGGCAACGAATGCAAGGAACTGCTGCTCTTGCTGGGACAAGGCGAAGGAGTGCCGGCAGACGACATCCCCATTCATTGCGTCAACTTCACCGGTGTACCGGCTCCCCAAGCCCTCGTCTTCACCCGCCGGCAGGAGAAGGAGCGTGCATGCCCCTACACCCCTCAACTGAAATCATACCTCTACGAACCGAATGCCTCCGTGCTGAAAGCCGGTGCATTCCGCAGCCTCTCCTCATTGTATAAGGTGGAAAAACTGCATCCCAACAGCCACCTCTACACCTCGGACCACTTCCTGCCGGACTTCCCCGGCCGCAAGTTCCGGATTACCTCCTCCTGCGGCTTCGGCAAGAAAGAAGTGAAAGAGATGCTGGCTGCCGAGAAAAAGGCGAACCTCACCGTGCGCAACTTCCCCGCCACCGTGGCCGAACTGCGCAAACGACTGAAATTGGCCGAAGGGGGAGGCACTTATCTCTTTGCCACTACTCTGGCAGACGAGAAGAAGGTACTTATCCGCTGCCAGGCTACGGGATAAGACACCAACCCCTATACCTTCCCCTGCACGAGATGTACATCTCATGTTGCTCGAGATGTACATCTCATACAGTCCGAGATGCACATCTCGTGCATCTTTAGCATCAGTCTGCCAGATGACGGCAAAGGGAGATACCGCCGAAAAGGTACTACCTCCAAGAATTTATGTAACCTCATTGTAACTGAATCGTTATCTGTTCTTCAACGCTCCGCAACCTCCACGTAACGGCAACCCTCTACTTTTGCGGCAGATTATTAACAGATAATAACAAGTATGAAACAGATTTTGAGAGCATTCTTATTCTTACTCCTATTCACCGCCACCGTCAATACGGCCATTGCCGACGAAAAAGCAAATGTCACGAAACAAGGAACTGTACGTGGACGCATCATCGACGCCACTAAACAAACTCTCCCGGGCGCATCCATCTACATCGAGAAACTACACACTGGCGTGACGAGCGACGTCAACGGCTTCTACACTTTCTCTAACCTTGACCCGGGAACCTATACAGTAAAGGTGAGCTACGTGGGCTACTCTCCCGTAGAACTGAAAATCACCATCCCCGCAGGCCGTACACTGGAAAAAGACGTCGTACTGAACGAAGGCGTGGAGTTGCAGGAAGTGGTGGTAGGCGGCGCCTTCCAGGGACAGCGCCGTGCCATCAACTCACAGAAAAACAACATGGGGATTACGAATGTAGTCTCTGCCGACCAGGTAGGCAAGTTCCCCGACTCCAACATCGGTGACGCCCTTAAACGCATCTCCGGCATCAACGTGCAGTACGACCAAGGCGAGGCACGCTTCGGGCAAGTGCGGGGCACGAGTGCCGACCTCAGCTCCGTCACCATCAACGGCAACCGCGTTCCCTCTGCCGAAGGCGATACGCGCAACGTACAGCTCGACCTCATTCCGGCAGACATGATTCAGACCATCGAAGTGAACAAGGTAGTAACCGCCGATATGGACGGCGACGCCATCGGCGGCAGCATCAACCTCGTCACCAAGAACTCCCCCTACAAGCGTACCATTGCCGCCACCGCCGGAACCGGCTACAACTGGGTGAGCGAAAAGGCGCAACTGAACCTTGGCTTCACCTACGGCGACCGCTTCTTCAACGACAAACTCGGCTTGATTGTATCGGCCTCCTATCAGAACTCACCTTCCGGTTCCTACGACACCGAATTTGTATGGGAGCAGGATGACAACGGCAAGACGTACGTCAACGACTACCAAATCCGCCAATACTACGTCACCCGCGAACGCCAAAGCTACTCCGCCGCACTGGACTGGGACATCAATGCCAACCACAAACTGACCTTCAAAGGCATCTTCAACAACCGCAACGACTGGGAGAACCGCTACCGTACCACGCTGAAAGACCTTGACCCCGACGGTAACGCCACCGTACGCATACAGACCAAAGCCGGTACGCCGGACAACCGTAACGCCCGCCTGGAACGCCAGCGCACCATGGACTTTGCCCTCGGCGGCGAACACCTCTTCGGCGCCCTCTCCATGGACTGGCACGCCAGCTATGCCAAAGCCAGCGAAGAACGTCCCAACGAACGCTACATCGACTTCCAACTGAAGAAACAGAAGTTCGACATGGACCTGAGCGACGAACGCCAACCCTTTGCCAGCCCCAAAACAGGCTCTACCATGACATTGAACGATGAATTCAGCCTGAAAGAGCTGACGGAACAGCAGGAAGACATCAAGGAGCAGGACCTGAAGTTCTCCGCCAACTTCAAACTTCCCTTCAAGAACGGCAACAAGCTGAAGTTCGGCGCAAAGGTAGTGCGCAAGACCAAGGATAAAGAAGTGGACTTCTACGAATACTCTCCTCTGGACGAGGATGCCTTCATGACGAACAGCCTAGCAAATACAGTGGACCAGACCAACAAGAACTTCATGCCCAACAACAAATACCAGGCAGGCATCTACGCCAGCAAGGAATACACCGGCTCTTTAGACTTGAACAACGCTTCCCTCTTCGAGAAAGAGCAGGTGCAGGAAGAACTTGCCGGAAACTTCAACGCCCGCGAAACCGTGACTTCCGGCTACCTCCGCTTCGACCAAAAACTGACAAAAGACGTGGAACTGATGACCGGACTTCGCATAGAGAACACCAACCTTGCCTATACGGGACGCACCTACGATGCCGACGAAGACCTCACCAGCAAGACCGACCGTCAGCGCAACAGCTACATCAACTTCCTGCCGTCGCTGCTCGTAAAGTGGAATGTAAACGATGACTTCAAAGTGCGCGGTTCGTTTACCCAAACCTTGTCACGCCCCAAATACTCGGCCCTCGTGCCCAGTGTGAACATCAAGCGTTCCGACAACGAAATCACCATCGGAAACCCGGAGCTGAAACCTACCGTCTCCTACAACTTCGACTTGAGTGCCGACTACTACTTCCGCAGCATCGGTCTGATAAGCGCCGGCATCTTCTACAAGAAGATAGACGACTTCATCGTAGACCAGGTGAGCACCAACTACGAATACCAGGGTAACACCTACACCCGCTTCACCCAACCCAAGAATGCGGGCAACGCCAACCTGGTAGGGGTAGAGTTATCCTACCAGCGCGACTTCAGCTTCATTGCTCCCGCTCTGAAATGTGTAGGTTTCTACGGAACGTACACCTACACCCACTCCCGTGTGGAAGACTTCAACTTCGAAGGTCGCGAGAATGAGAAAGACTTGAGCATGCCAGGCTCTCCGGAGCATACCGCAAATGCTTCCCTATACTTTGAGAAAGGCGGTCTGAATCTGCGCCTGAGCTATAACTTCGCTTCCGATTTCATCGACGAAATGGGAGAAAGCACCTTCTACGACCGCTATTACGACAAGGTGAACTATATGGACGTAAACGCCAGCTATACCTTCGGAAAGAAGTTCAAGACTACCTTCTACGCCGAAGCCAACAACCTGCTGAACCAGCCGCTACGCTACTACCAGGGCACAAAAGACCGTACCATGCAGGCAGAATACTACGGCGTGAAAGTGAATGCGGGAGTGAAGATTAATTTTTAAACAGCGAATTCTATCTCAACAAGTTATCAACATTAACTACTCAACAATTTAATAATGACAATGAAGAAAATATTCCTTTTACTGTTTATTGCCCTACTCGGCAACGCAGCCATTGCCCAAATCACCGATTACTCCATCTTCGACAAGAAGTTCAACTTCTACGTAGCCAACGACCTCGGCCGTAACGGCTACTACGACCAAAAGCCCATCGCCGAACTGATGGGACAGATGGCAGAGAACGGCGCAGACCCCGAATTCGTACTTGCCACCGGCGATGTACACCACTTTGAAGGCGTACGTAGCGTGAACGACCCGCTTTGGATGACCAACTACGAACTTATTTACAGCCACCCGGAGCTGATGATAGACTGGTTTCCCCTGCTGGGCAACCACGAATACCGCGGTAATACGCAGGCTGTGCTCGACTATAGTAATATCAGCCGCCGCTGGACCATGCCCGCCCGTTATTACACCAAGACGTTCGAGGACAACGGCGCTACCATCCGCATCCTTTGGGTAGACACCGCCCCGATGATTGACAAATACCGCAACGACAGCGAGACCTATCCCGATGCCTGCAAGCAGGATTACCAGCAACAACTTTCCTGGATAGATTCCGTACTGACTGCCGCCAAAGAGGACTGGGTTATCGTTGCCGGACACCATCCCATCTATGCCGAAACCCCGAAGGACGAGAGCGAACGCGCGGATATGCAGGCACGTCTCGATCCCATCCTGCGCAAGCACAAGGTGGATATGTACATCTGCGGGCACATCCACAACTTCCAGCACGTACGCGTGGCAGGCAGCGACATCGACTATATCACCAATTCTGCCGGTTCGCTCGCCCGCAAGGTGAAGCCCATCGAAGGGACCGTATTCTGCAGCCCCGAACCGGGTTTCTCCATTGTATCGGCCAGCAAAAAGACACTGGAACTGCGCATGATTGACAAGAAAGGGAATGTATTGCACACGGTGACGCGCAGCAAATAATCCAAGCCGGCACGCAAGCAGGCGCATTCCCCCGAAGCCCTGCCGAACAACCACTTTCCTCCCACGAAGCAAAAGACCATGTTTCGTAGGAGGATTTTTCCATCTCATACGACAAAAACAAAGCCTATCCGCAGGAATACAAGAAAAAGCCCTATATTTGCATTTGTCAATACATAACTATGATGAAGAAGATACACTTCCTGCTACTAATCAGCCTGCTACTTGCCGCTTGCAGTGATGACGACAAAGAGAAACAACCCGCTTTTGTGACCAATATCACCATATCCGATGCCGGAAAGACCTTCAATCCCGGTGATGCCGTGACCGTCAAAGCCGACGGCTTGCAGAGCGGCGACCAAATCATATTGGACATCTACTGGCCGATAGCCGACAATCCTCTCTTTCCCGAAGGGTATTCACGCTACACACGCGCCGTTACCACGGAGCAAACCACCAACAGCATTACTTTCCTTGCCCCCGGACACTGGCCCGCCTCACGGGTAGAAATGTTCCTGGAACGGGCAGGACAGCTTCAGCCTCTCGGCCAGATTTCGGTAGCCGACGGACAATCCCCCGAAGAACCATATCTCTACGGTATCACCAACTCCCACGCCATTTACACACCGACCGTTCCCCGCGGCATCACCCGTATCGACCTGGTAACACAAGAAATATCGGAAGTAATCCAGTTCCATGACGACGAAGATTTCCACCTTGCCGCCAACATCCCCGGCACCAACATCCTCTGCGGGATACGGGAGAAAGACGGCAGTAGTTTCATCGATGGATACGACCTCTGCATGCACTATTGGTGTAACCCGGTAGAACGTAACGCAATTACCATCTGCTCGGACTTCAACAACACTGTTTCCCTGGAAATGGCCGGAGATAAGCTCCTCACCTACTGTAGCATCTCTTATCCGGTATATACCCGGTTGAATATGCCACCGATACATACTCCCGAAATACCATTACCGGATGGACTGAAGCCCGAATCCCTCTCACGCTATCCGGGCGTGATAGCCGACGTCCACATGCTGCTCTCGGCCAACAACGGCGACGACACCTTCTCGCCCGTCGTGATAGACATCGCCAAAGAAAAGATGCACTGCTACGACCCCATCAAAGCCGAAGCCTTGATACCTTTCCGGATTATGGAACCATCCCCCGAAAACCCAAACAGCCTGCAATGCAAAGGAGGCTATATCGTTTCCCGTGCCAATGGTGGAGATACGCAATTCTGCTTATGGGATACTACTGCCGGAAACTTGAAAGAGCCTTTCGCCACCTACCCCAACGCCGTACGCTCCGCTGCCATGTACTACTCCAAGGACGGGCAGACAAGGAAACTCTACGTGCAGTTTGCAGGCTATCGTGAAGGCGACTTCATCGAAACTTATGATTTCCAGACAAAGGAATGGAGGATGTTTATGTTCTACGTACCGTTTGCAGAGATTTTACTGGCACGATAACCGGCCCCCTTACTGCTTTTTCTCCCGTAAGTCATCCTTGGGTATGGTCGTCTCACTGCCGTCACGCGTAGCTATGTAGTGAGGAGACATGATTTCGATGCC
This sequence comes from Bacteroides sp. AM07-18, assembly GCF_003602695.1. Taxonomy (NCBI): domain Bacteria; kingdom Pseudomonadati; phylum Bacteroidota; class Bacteroidia; order Bacteroidales; family Bacteroidaceae; genus Bacteroides; species Bacteroides sp. AM07-18. The sequence goes on along the minus strand of NZ_QTLM01000019.1, from coordinate 48,575 downwards.
TGCTTCGTTGAAGGCATCCTGGATATTCTGATGCAAATCAGAGTAAATCTGGCTAAGGCTGTTGGCATCCCTGATATAGGCATTCACTTGATAAACCGGATAATAATCCTGAAGGGAAGTCTCCAATACAAACGGACGGGGATCATCTATCACTCCAGGAGTATTCAATGCAGCCTCTATCAACAGCTGATGTGTCTTCCGCCACGGAACATCGTAGCCAATACTGACCTCCGAATGGATAATCAATCCATACTCACGGGCAGACTGGCTGTAATTGACCGTATGGGAAGACATGATGAAAGAGTTCGGAATGGTCACCACCTCATTCTTCGGAGTACGGATGCGGGTGACGAGCGGTGTTTTCTCAATGATGTTGCCCGTAGTATCGTTCAGCTTGATGCGGTCACCCAGCTTGAAAGGCCGCATGTAGGTTATGACCAGTCCTGCAATGATATTGCCGATAACCGTACTGGAACCGAGCGAAACAATCAAGCCGACAAACACGGAGATTCCCTGGAAGACTCCCGACTTGGAACCCGGCAGATAAGGGTAAATCATGGCAATCATAAACGCATAAAGCAAGAAGCGCACAATATGATAGGTAGGAATGGCCCAATCCGGATAGAAGCCGTTTATCTTCAGCCGTTCAGCCTGCACCTCATTGGCAAGATAACGCACCAGTCTGACCAGATACTTCACCGCATAGCATATCACAAAGATAGTGAACAGATTGGGTATATAGTCGGCTATTCCATTCAAGATGACCTTTATAGGATTCCAGATGTAGGAGAATAATGTATAAGCCAAGCTCTTGGTCTGAGGGAAAATGGAGAATAATAACGGAACCGTCAGCAGCAACTGCAACAGCATGACTACATAACGCACCAGGTTGGCAACAAACACCAGCAGGTTGACCTGCTTCTGCGTATCCAGCAATTCATAATCCTGAATAGAGATCGGTTTCAGCTTGGTATCCTTCAGCTTCTGAATGCGTAGTTTGAGTTTTCTGAACAGCCAGTTGGTAAACTTGAACAAGAAGAACTGTCCCACAAGCACCAGGATAAAGTACAAGATACGCTTACCCAACTGCCACAAGCTATGCTCCTTCTGCATGGCTTTCAGTTTGTCCACCACGACATGCCTCTTGCTGGCGGCCAGCTGGTCGCGGGTACAGTTTTCCCACAAAGCATCCTGATCGGTAAAGGAAATGATGACCTTTTCGCCATACATCAAGTCTGTAACAATATCCGTACTCTCTAAATAAACAGAGTCCGGACGCAGATTGAAACGCGTGCCCAATGCTTCGATGACGTTGCTTACATCTTTGGCTCGCTGTTGGGGCGTATGCCCTCCACGCTTGGCATACAGATAGAACAAAGTGTCCTTCTCCACCACCACCGGAATACCCGGTGTCACCGTCCGCAACGAATCAATGCGTTGTTTCTGCAATGCCAGCTTCACCGAATCGGCCGCATAGCCCGCCAACTTCATCTGCTCCATTTCCATCCGCAGGTTCGCCTCATTCAGCCGGGCTGTTTCCAACTCCTGCCGGACAAGCGACAACTGAATCGAATCGGAGTCAGTCCTTGCCACTGTGACACTCCCCACACTATCCTCACCTAAAACACTGAGCACTTTATCTACCAACTGAGCTGACACTCCGTCTGCCAGCATCAACAGCCAACAAAGACAGAAAGCACGGATAACCTTCATATATAAACTTCTTGATTTGATTCTTTAATTATGCAAATATACCCAATAAATGCTTCAAACATACGGAATGTTTTTAACTTCCTATCCTAATCAACATAACTTTTTCATGCAAACATGAAAGTTCTGTATCCGGTTTGCATTATCTTTGTACTCAAAATTGACATACCTATGGATATATTGTTTCTTGTCGGAGGACTGCTCCTCATTCTTCTGGGTGCCAATGGCTTGACAGACGGTGCCGCATCCGTTGCCAAACGTTTCCACATACCGTCCATCGTCATCGGGCTCACCATTGTTGCCTTCGGCACTTCCGCACCGGAACTCACCGTCAGCATATCCTCTGCCCTAAAAGGCAGTGCAGACATTGCCATTGGCAATGTGGTGGGAAGCAATACGTTCAATACCCTGATGATTGTGGGTTGTACGGCCCTTTTTGCCCCGATAGCCATTACCCGTAACACACTGAAACGCGAAATACCCCTTTGCATCCTTTCATCCTTCGCCCTGCTGATTTGTGCCAACGACGTCTTACTGGACAGCAGTGGGGAGAACATACTCAGCATCACCGACGGCCTATTGCTGCTATGCTTCTTTACCATTTTTCTGAGTTATACTTTTGCCATTGCAAAAAGGGATGGAAGTATGAAGGAACCGGAAAAGGAGTACTTACAGGAAGAAGACGAAATCAGGCTGTTACCCGCGTGGAAGTCCGCCCTATACATTCTCGGCGGACTTGCCGGCCTCATCATCGGAGGTAATTTCTTTGTAGACGGTGCCAGCGGCATAGCCCGCGGATTGGGTGTCAGCGAATCCATCATCGGGCTGACGCTCGTAGCAGGCGGCACTTCACTGCCCGAACTCGCCACCTCCATCGTAGCCGCCTTGAAGAAAAACCCCGAAATAGCCATCGGAAACGTCATCGGAAGTAATCTCTTCAATATATTCTTCGTACTGGGTTGTTCGGCCTCCATCACTCCACTGCGTCTGACGGGCATCACCAATTTCGATTTGTGGGTACTCGTAGGGTCCAGCATCCTGCTTTGGCTGTTCGGTATCTTTTTCGGGAAACGCATCATCACCCGGGTGGAAGGAAGCATTCTGATTCTCTGCTACATTGCCTACACAGCGGTACTGATATACAACCTCTAACAGCAAATTTACAAACACCCTACGCGGTATTTTAAAGATTATCACGTATTTTTAAATAAGGCAAGCTGTACCTCGGCATAAAAAATAAGCAAGCTTATTTTGTTCTGCTCTCAGTTTGCATTACCTTTGTGGTCTCAATATTGAACAACTATGGCAATTACAATCAAGAAAGTAACCACAAGACGGGAACTGGAGCGCTTTATCCGTTTCAACTACCTGCTATACAAAAACAACCCTTATTCCGTCCCCGACCTTTTCGATGACATGCTCAACACCTTCAACAAGAAGAAAAACGCTGCATTCGAATTTTGTGAAGCCGACTATTTCCTGGCTTATCGGGAAGGTAAAATCGTAGGACGTGTAGCTGCCATCATCAACCACAAGGCAAACCAAACCTGGAACAAAAAGGAAGTCCGCTTCGGCTGGATAGACTTCATCGATGATGCGGAAGTCTCCGATGCCCTGATTCGCACCGTGGAAGAATGGGGAAAAGAACGGGGAATGACACATATACAAGGCCCGCTGGGATTCACAGATTTCGATGCCGAAGGTATGCTCATCGAAGGATTCGACCAGCTCAGCACCATGGCCACCATTTATAACTATCCCTACTATCCGCAACATCTGGAACGCATGGGCTTTGAGAAGGATGCCGATTGGGTGGAGTACAAAATCTACATTCCCGACGCCATACCCGACAAGCACAAGCGCATCTCCGACCTCATCCAGCGCAAGTATAACCTCAAGGTAAAGAAATACACATCTGCCAAGAAGATTGCCCAAGACTACGGTCAGGCCATCTTCGAACTGATGAACGAAGCCTATCAGCCACTCTATGGCTATTCTGCACTGAGCCAACGGCAGATTGACCAATACGTCAAGATGTACCTGCCCATCCTCGACCTACGCATGGTGACATTGATTACCGATGCCGATGACCAGCTGCTTGCCGTAGGCATTTCCATGCCGTCACTCGCCGAAGCGTTGCAAAAAGCCCACGGGCGCCTGCTTCCTATGGGTTGGTATCACCTGGCCAAGACCATCTTCTTGAAGAAATATCCCAAGATGCTCGATTTGCTGCTGGTTGCCGTGAAACCGGAGTATCAGAACAAGGGGGTAAATGCATTGTTGTTCTCCGACCTTATCCCCGTCTATCAGCAACTTGGTTTCGAGTATGCCGAGAGTAATCCGGAGCTGGAGCTGAACGGCAAGGTGCAAGCGCAGTGGGAGTACTTCAAGACGGAACAGCATAAACGGAGAAGATGCTTTGTGAAAGGAATAAAATAAGTTCTAAATCCAGAATATAAGCTTGTCAGAAGTCCATAAAAGACATTATTTTTTTGCGAACCCCCGAATTTCTCATTACCTTTGTCGCAATGCGCAATATGAAGGAATAACGTACTTATGGAAGATAACAACAATATGACCCTGCCGCTGGAAGAAGCAGACAACAATATCACAGAGAGCCCCGTTTCCAGCGTGGAATATACCGACGACAACATCCGCCACCTGGACGACATGGAGCATATCCGTGTCCGTTCCGGTATGTACATAGGCCGTCTGGGCGACGGCTCACAGAACGATGACGGCATCTATGTGTTGCTGAAAGAAGTGATGGACAACAGCATCGACGAGTTCAAGATGGGTGCCGGAAAGCGTATAGAAGTGACTATAGAAGACAGTCTGCGTGTCAGCGTACGCGACTATGGACGAGGCATTCCGCAAGGCAAACTGGTAGAGGCGGTCAGCAAACTGAATACCGGGGGTAAATATGACTCGAAGGCTTTCAAGAAAAGTGTCGGACTGAACGGCGTGGGCATCAAGGCGGTCAATGCGCTGAGTAGCCGTTTCGAGGTACGCAGTTACCGCGACGGCAAAGTACGTACCGCCATCTTCGAGAAAGGAACGCTGTTGAGTGATGTGACCGAAGACTCGACAGAAGAAAGCGGAACCTATATCTTCTTCGAACCGGACGCCACACTCTTCCTGAACTATTCCTTCCAGAACCAGTTCGTAGAAACCCTGCTGCGCAACTACACCTACCTGAATACGGGCCTCACCTTCATTTACAACGGCCAGCGCATCGTTTCCCGCCACGGGCTGGAGGACTTGCTGAAAGACAACATGACCAGCGAAGGCCTTTACGACATCATCCACCTGAAAGGAGAGGACATCGAGATTGCCTTCACACACACCAACCAATACGGCGAAGAGTACTACTCCTTTGTCAACGGGCAACACACCACCCAAGGCGGCACACACCAGACTGCCTTGAAGGAACACATTGCCCGTACCATCAAGGAGTTCTACAACAAGAACCAGGAATATGCCGACATCCGCAACGGACTGGTAGCCGCCATTGCCATCGACGTGGAGGAACCCATGTTCGAGAGCCAGACCAAAACGAAACTGGGCAGCAACAACATGTGGCCTGCCGCGCCGCAGGAACACAAGCCCGCCGGCCCCACGGTGAACAAATACGTAGGAGACTTCATCAAGACGGAAGTGGACAACTACCTCCACAAGAACCCGCTTGTGGCCGAAGTGATGCTGCAAAAGATACAAGACTCCGAGAAAGAGCGCAAAGCCATTGCCGGCGTCACCAAGCTGGCACGCGAACGCGCCAAGAAAGCCAACCTGCACAACCGCAAGCTGCGCGACTGCCGCTACCACTTGAGTGACGGTAAAGGCAAAGACCAGGAAACCGAATCCTGCATCTTCATTACCGAGGGAGACTCCGCCAGCGGTTCCATCACCAAGAGCCGCGACGTGAATACCCAAGCAGTATTCAGCCTGCGTGGTAAACCGCTAAATTCCTACGGACTCACCAAGAAAGTAGTTTATGAAAACGAAGAATTCAACTTGCTTCAAGCAGCCTTGAATATAGAAGACGGCATAGAGACACTGCGCTACAACAAAGTCATCGTAGCTACCGATGCCGATGTGGACGGCATGCACATCCGCCTGCTCATCATCACCTTCTTCCTGCAGTTCTTCCCCGACCTGATAAAGAAAGGGCATGTATATATCCTGCAAACCCCTCTCTTCCGCGTGCGCAACAAAAAGAAGACAAGTTATTGCTATACAGAGGAGGAACGTGTGAAAGCCATTGAAGAACTGGGTCCCAACCCCGAAATCACCCGATTCAAAGGTCTGGGAGAAATCTCGCCCGACGAGTTCAAGCATTTTATCGGCAAGGATATGCGTCTGGAACAAGTGTCCCTGCGCAAGACAGACCTCGTAAAAGAGCTGCTGGAATTCTACATGGGTAAGAATACCATGGAACGACAAAACTTTATTATCAACAACTTGGTTATAGAAGAAGATTTGGCATCATGAGAAGAGCTATCTTTCCGGGAACATTCGACCCGTTTACTATCGGACACTCTTCGGTAGTGAGCCGTGCACTGACTTTTATAGACGAAATCGTCATAGGCATCGGCATCAATGAAAATAAGAATACGTATTTCCCCTTGGAAAAGCGCGAACAAATGATACGAGACTACTACCGGAACGAGCCGCGCATCATTGTGCAGTCCTATGACTGCCTGACTATCGACTTTGCCCGGCAGGTAGATGCCAGTCTGATAATACGCGGCATACGCACCGTGAAGGATTTCGAATACGAGGAAACCATTGCCGACATCAACCGCAAACTGACCGGCATAGAAACCATCCTGCTCTTCACCGAGCCGGAACTTACCTGCGTCAGTTCCACCACCGTGCGCGAACTGCTGCAATACGGCAAGGACATAAGCATGTTCATACCGGAGGGAATGGAGATTAGGGATTAAGGATAAAGGATTAGGGATTAAAATGGAAATGATGAAAAAACTATTTACTATTATAATATGTATATGCGCGGTGACGGCGCAAGCGCAAAAGCCGAACAATGAAGCCCTGCGCAAACTGCAAATGGCAGAGTTTGCCATCACCAACCTTTATGTGGACAAGGTGGATGAAGACAAGCTGGTGGAAGAAGCCATCATCAAGATGCTGGCACAACTCGACCCGCACTCCACCTACAACAACGCCGAAGAAGTGAAGAAGATGAACGAGCCGTTGCAAGGCAATTTCGAGGGCATCGGCGTACAGTTTCAGATGATAGAAGATACCCTGCTTGTGATACAACCCGTGAGCAACGGACCTTCCGAGAAGGTGGGCATCCTTGCCGGCGACCGTATCGTAGCCGTCAATGACAGCGCCATTGCCGGAGTAAAAATGAGCACGGAAGATATTATGAGCCGCCTGCGCGGACCGAAAGACTCGGAAGTGAAACTCACCATCGTGCGCCGTGGCGTGGACGACCAGCTGTACTTCACCGTGAAGCGTGACAAAATTCCCATCCTCAGCCTGGACGCATCTTACATGATACAACCCAAAACCGGCTATATCCGTATCAACCGCTTCGGGGCAACCACCGCCGAAGAGTTTGCAGAAGCCCTGAAAAGCCTGCAAAAGAAAGGAATGAAAGACCTCATCCTCGACCTGCAAGGAAATGGAGGAGGGTATCTGAATGCCGCCATCGACCTTGCCAACGAATTTCTGAAGCAAAAAGAACTCATCGTCTACACCGAAGGAAGAGCCGCACGCCGCAGTGATTTCTTTGCCAAAGGTACGGGCAACTTCAAGAACGGCCGTCTCATCATATTGGTGGACGAGTACTCCGCTTCTGCCAGTGAAATCGTGACCGGAGCCATCCAGGACTGGGACAGAGGCGTGGTAGTAGGACGCCGCACCTTCGGCAAGGGATTAGTACAGCGTCCTATCGACCTGCCGGACGGTTCCATGATTCGCCTCACTATCGCCCGCTACTATACTCCTTCGGGCCGTTGTATCCAGAAGCCTTACGACAGCACCGCCAACCTCGACGGCCGCCTAACCGGCGAGAACAGTCAGGATAAGTATAACCAGGAACTGATAGACCGCTTCAATCATGGAGAAATGATTCATGCGGACAGTATCCATTTTGCCGACTCCCTGAAAGCACAGACCAAGCGTATGGGACGTACCGTTTACGGAGGTGGAGGTATCATGCCCGACTTCTTCGTCCCCATCGACACTACCCAGTACACAGACTATCACCGCAACCTCGTAGCCAAAGGCGTGGTTATCAAAGCCACTACCGGCTACATCGAGAAGCACCGGAAGGAGTTGCAGAACAAATACAAGAAATTCGAAGCCTTCAACGAGAAGTTCGAGATAGACGATAACTTCCTTGCCGAAATACGTACGCTTGCCGACAAAGAGAAAATCAAGTTTGACGAGAAACAGTACAACCAATCCCTACCGCTCATCAAGACACAACTTAAAGCCTTGATAGCCCGTGACCTATGGGACATGAACGAATACTTCCAGGTGATGAACAGCACGAACCAGAGCGTGCAGCAAGCTCTAAAAGTGCTGAACGAAGGCATCTACAGCACTATTATCCAATAGCCGACTTGAAACAAACTTAGGCGCGGATTATGCGGATTTAGTTTATCTAACTCCGCGTATTCCGCGTAATTCGCGCCTAAAATCATTCTCCGAACAGCCACTTATTCAGCCACTTGTTGACGTAGATGTTGACCACAGCACATCCAGCACCGATTGCAGCCCCCGCCAACACATCTGACGGATAATGCACTCCCTCGTTCATACGGGAAACTCCCACGGAACAAGCCCACAGGGCAGACGGAGCTATCACATACCATTTAGGATACTTTACACTGAGCGAGGTGGCAAGGGCAAAAGCCGTCGCCGTATGTCCGGAAGGAAAAGACGGGCTGCCTTCATGGCTATATGCATGCACTCTGTCGGGATATTTATCATAAGGACGCTCACGGTCCACCAGATATTTCATTCCATAAGTCACAACAAAAGCCCCCGCTACACTTGTACCTACGTAGACCGCATCTTTCAGCAAACCCTTATCATGTTTTATCCAAGCGGCAACCGCCATCGCCACCGGAACACCGACAGCAACATAGGGCTCCGAACGTGAAATTATCTTATTATAGTTACGGACAAACTTGCCATCCCAACTGTTAACCCGGTGCAAAGTGTTAATATCCCAATTCTGTGCCGAAAGACCGGATACAACAAGGTAGATAAAATATACAAAAAAAATAGCCTTTTTCATAAGTCCTTTATATTAGTTTGACGCAAAGATAGGACAAATAGATAGAGTTTTCACAAAAAAATTCTATCTTTGTTGCCACATTTATAATAATTCGCTAATCATTTCATGAGACTGGAAACTTGCTGCAACCGACAGATTGATTGTATGGTATGTCCCCAAAAATCAGAAGGAGTATTGGTTTACCGCCACTACCCCAAGGGACAACATTTCTCTGCTGAAAAGTGCACACAGAACAGCATGATATTTATGCTGAAAGGTGAATTACTTGTAAACAGTGACGAATATCCGGGCACCACTCTCCAAAGCCGCCAGCTCATCTTGCAAGCCATCGGCTCCAAAGTAGAACTCCTGGCTTTGACCGAAGTGGAATATATTGTGTATTGGTTCACCGAGCTTCCTCTGATTTGCGAAGAGCGCTACAAGGAGATACTGAAACGCTCGGAAGCCCCCTTGACTTATACCCCGCTTACCGCGATTTCCATGCTCGAAGGGCTCCTGAAAAGCCTTGCCTGCTACCTCAACGAGCAACCCTATGCGTGCAGCAAATACATTGAAATGAAATGCCAGGAATTGGTATACATATTGACATGCTACTATCCGCTACACCAAATCAGTACATTCTTCTATCCCATCAGCACTTATACGGAAAGCTTCCAATATTTCGTCATGCAGAACTACGACAAGGTGAAGAATGTGGAAGAGTTTGCCCACCTCGGTGGATATACCACCACCACATTCCGCCGTCTGTTTAAAAATATGTATGGGGTCCCGGTCTATGAATGGATTCTGGACAAGAAACGTGAAGGAATTCTGAACGACCTGCAATACACCAAACAACGCATTTCAGTCATCAGCGCCCGCTATGGCTTTGATTCCCTATCCCACTTTGCCCACTTCTGCAAAGACTCTTTCGGAGACACGCCCCGCGCCCTGAGAAAACGTTCAGCAAACGGAGAAAAGATTTCCATTATCTGCAAAGAGCAAGGCAAAGACCAGGAGGACGAGTAAACCTTTTACTTGTCCGTAAACTTCGCATTCTGCCGGATTACGGAATTATTTCTTTAATCGCTTGCTTTATCGCTGGATTTCTCCTATTTTTGCGAAACATTTACAGAAGTATCCTGATAGAACAAATTTTCAAACTATTAAATAACTTAAATTCAATCATTTATGTGGTTAAGTAATTCATCTGTAGGAAGGAAAGTGGTGATGAGCGTTACCGGTATCGCCCTTGTCCTGTTTCTGACATTTCACATGGCGATGAACCTGGTTGCATTAGTCTCGGCTAATGGCTACAACATGGTTTGTGAGTTCCTGGGAGCAAACTGGTACGCATTGGTGGCTACGGTAGGTCTGGCTGCCTTATTCATCATCCACATCATCTACGCTTTCTGGCTGACTATGCAGAACCGTAAGGCACGTGGTAGCGAACGCTATGCCGTTACGGAAAAGCCCAAGACTGTGGAATGGGCTTCTCAAAACATGCTCGTACTGGGTATCATCGTAATCGTGGGTTTGGGCCTGCACCTGGTAAACTTCTGGGCTAAAATGCAGCTTCCCGAGTTGATGCACAACATGGGCATGCATGCTGACACCCTCACGCTGGCATATGCAGCCAACGGTGTCTATCACATTCAGAACACCTTCAGCAATCCGGTATTCGTAGTGCTTTACCTTGTTTGGCTGGGCGCATTGTGGTTCCACCTCACTCACGGTTTCTGGAGCTCCATGCAGTCTTTGGGCTGGAACAACAAAGTATGGATTAACCGTTGGAAATGTATCTCCAACATCTATTCTACTATCGTTGTCCTCTGCTTCGCTCTGGTAGTTGTCGTATTCTTTGCAAAATCATTGTGCGGCGCTTGCTAAATTCAAATTGTAAATGACTAAATTGTAAATTGCATTATGACTAAGATAGATTCTAAAATACCGGAAGGACCGGTGGCTGAGAAATGGACCAATTATAAGGCTCACCAAAAATTAGTAAACCCTGCCAACAAACGTCGTCTGGACATCATCGTAGTAGGAACCGGACTTGCCGGTGCCAGTGCTGCCGCCTCTCTGGGCGAAATGGGTTTCAGAGTATTCAACTTCTGCATCCAGGACTCTCCGCGCCGTGCACACTCCATCGCTGCACAAGGTGGTATCAATGCTGCTAAGAATTACCAAAACGACGGTGACTCTGTATACCGTCTGTTCTACGATACAGTAAAGGGTGGCGACTACCGTGCCCGCGAAGCCAACGTTTACCGTCTGGCTGAAGTATCCAACAATATTATCGACCAATGCGTTGCACAAGGTGTTCCTTTCGCCCGCGAATACGGCGGTACACTGGACAACCGTTCTTTCGGTGGTGCTCAGGTATCCCGTACTTTCTATGCCAAGGGTCAGACCGGACAGCAGCTGTTGCTGGGTGCATACTCTGCATTGAGCCGCCAGGTGAACGTAGGCACTGTGAAACTGTATACCCGCTACGAAATGGAAGACGTTGTCCTCATTGACGGACGTGCCCGCGGTATCATTGCAAAGAACCTCGTTACCGGTAAATTGGAACGTTTTGCCGCCCACGCTGTGGTAATCGCTACCGGTGGTTACGGCAATGCCTACTTCCTTTCTACCAATGCAATGGCATGTAACTGCTCTGCAGCAATGGCTTGCTACCGTAAAGGTGCCTGGTTTGCCAACCCTGCTTACGTACAGATTCACCCCACTTGTATCCCGGTTCACGGTGACAAGCAGTCTAAGCTGACTTTGATGTCCGAATCTCTGCGTAACGATGGTCGTATCTGGGTTCCGAAGAAGCTGGAAGATGCCAAGAAACTGCAGGAAGGTACACTGCAAGGAAAAGATATTCCCGAGGAAGACCGCGACTACTACCTGGAACGCCGTTATCCGGCATTCGGTAACCTCGTTCCGCGTGACGTTGCCAGCCGCGCTGCCAAAGAACGCTGCGACAAGGGCTTCGGCGTGAACAACACCGGTCTTGCCGTATTCCTTGACTTCTCCGAAGCTATCAACCGTCTGGGTAAAGATGTCGTTGCACAACGTTACGGCAACCTCTTCGATATGTATGAAGAAATCACTGATGTCAGCCCATACGAAAACCCGATGATGATTTATCCGGCTATCCACTATACCATGGGTGGTATCTGGGTTGACTACGAACTGATGACCTCCATCAAGGGACTGTTCGCCATCGGTGAATGTAACTTCTCCGACCACGGTGCAAACCGCCTCGGTGCTTCCGCCCTGATGCAAGGTCTGGCCGATGGTTACTTCGTATTGCCTTACACTATCCAGAACTATCTGGCCGACCAGATTACAGTTCCCCGTTTCTCTACCGACCTGCCCGAATTTGCAGCTGCAGAAAAGGCCGTTCAGGAGAAGATTGACTGGATGATGAACATCAAGGGTAAGAAGTCTGTAGACTCTATCCACAAGGAACTGGGCCACATTATGTGGGAATATGTAGGTATGGGACGTACGGCCGAAGGCTTGAAGGAAGGTCTGAAGAAGCTGAAAGAAGTCCGCAAGGAGTTCGAGAAAGAACTGTTCATCCCGGGCGACAAGGAAGGTATGAATGTAGAACTCGACAAGGCTATCCGTCTGTACGACTTCATCACTATGGGCGAGCTGGTTGCTTACGATGCACTGAACCGTAACGAAAGCTGCGGCGGTCACTTCCGTGAAGAATATCAGACTGAAGAAGGCGAAGCCAAGCGTGACGATGAAAACTACTTCTACGTGGCTTGCTGGGAATATCAGGGTTCTGACGAAAAGGAACCGGTATTGCTGAAAGAGCCGCTGGTTTACGAAGCAATCAAGGTACAGACTCGTAACTACAAGAGCTAATCGGGAAGTTGAACATTTAAAGAATTAAAGAAAATGGATAAAAATATATCATTTACGCTCAAGGTATGGCGCCAGAAGGGTCCGAAAGCAAAAGGCGCTTTTGAAACATACCAAATGAAAGATATCCCGGGCGATACTTCATTCCTCGAAATGCTGGATATCTTGAACGAACAGCTGATTTCTGAAGGTAAAGAACCGGTTGTATTCGACCACGACTGCCGCGAAGGTATCTGCGGTATGTGTTCGCTCTACATCAACGGACATCCCCACGGTCCTGCAACCGGCGCTACGACTTGCCAGATTTATATGCGTCGTTTCAACGACGGCGATACCATCACTGTTGAACCGTGGCGCTCTGCCGGTTTCCCGGTTATCAAGGACTTGATGGTCGACCGTACGGCCTACGACAAGATTATGCAGGCAGGCGGCTACGTCAGCGTACGTACCGGTGCTCCCCAGGATGCCAACGCTATCCTGATTCCGAAGCCCATCGCTGACGAGGCTATGGATGCTGCCAGCTGTATCGGTTGTGGTGCTTGTGTGGCTGCTTGTAAGAATGGTTCTGCTATGCTGTTCGTTTCTGCCAAGGTGAGCCAGCTGAACCTGTTGCCCCAAGGCAAACCGGAAGCATTGCGCCGTGCCAAGGCTATGTTGAGCAAGATGGACGAACTCGGTTTCGGTAACTGTACAAACACTCGTGCGTGCGAAGCTGAATGCCCGAAGAATGTTTCCATCAGCAACATTGCTCGCCTGAACCGCGACTTTATCATTGCGAAACTGAAAGACTAATCCGGTCTTTCTGCAAATAATATAGGATGCGCTTCGGATAAACCTTTTGAGCAAGCTCAGATTTATCACTCAGCTTTCACTATATTTGATTAATATCACAAGAGACTCCTCTGCCGGGAAACCGCCGGAGGAGTTTTTTTATGACATGCCGTTTACTTCAGATAAATTGCCGGCACGCAAGCTACGGGGAGAAGCCCCGAAATTCTTTTTGCAGAAATTGGAAAAATGAGGCAGCGATTCAAAGCCATATTTATAGCAAATCTCTGATATAGAAGCATCCGTATAACGAAGTTCATAAACCACGCTTTCCTTCCTCCGTTCCATCATCCACTCGTACACCGGTTGATGAAAAACAGAATTGAATATACGCCGGAAAGTAGCTACTGTATATCCTCCCAACTGGGCAAGTTCCTCTACCGTCTTGACTTTGGCATGATTCTGCAAGACAAAGTAGTGGAAGGAATTAGTATACTGGGCAAGAGAATGTATCAGCATGGAAAGCTCATAGTCGGAGTAGTAATTTCCAAGAATGAAAGCAAGTTCTTTCCGTTTGAAACAAAGCATTTCCCGGCAAATCTTCTCCTCGGACAAATAGGCCTTGGAACTTTCCAGAAAGAGCTGCAACTCGGGAGTAATGGTCAAAGGATAGAATATCAATGGAGGGGTAACCTCTTTCATAATATGGTTATACCGGTCCTCACAGAAGAATTCAGGCTTACTGAACCGGTAACAAACGCATTCCACATCCGTCATGGCAAGTATTTCGTACTTGGAACCAATAGCTTGAAGGATGAACTCACCTGCATGCAACACAGTTCCCGCATACTCCTTACTGTTGACAAGCACTTCTCCTTTCAGCAGGAAAATTATAATATTTTCCTCACACTTTCGCGCCGGCAGATGGAATCCTCTGAGGTGGGAAGCATATATTATTGCATTGTCCACAGCCTTGGGACATTGAGCGCATTGTTTTTTACCTCTGCAAGCAGAAGAGTTGGGCATCGGCAAGTAGATTTGTTTGTTGCAGTGACAAAAATAGATAAATAATACTCATAAAAGAAACATTCCCCGAAAACTTTCATAAAGAAGTTTCGGGGAATGAATAAAATAGAAGTAATTCAGTTTTTTATTGCGGACAGTGCCGTTTTATTTTTCCACGTTCGTATCATCAGCCGTACTCCATGGACCAACTTCAGGTACAAAGGTTACTTTTGCCGCCTTATTGGCCAGCGTCAGCGTATAACGTATCTTTTTGCCTTCACCCCAGGCTTGTGTATCATTCAAGTCAATGGCGGAAGTTACAGTATCAAGAAGAACGTCTTTCTCATAGATGTCATAGACAACATTGATTTTGGCGTTCGTATCCAACGTCTGGGGCATCAACATCCAGGCTGTATTCACTTCCACACCCGTTGTATTCACTTCCAATGCACCATCGTCAATCGTATGTGCATAAGTGGCTGTTCCTTCCTGTGACTTCCATGTTGAATCATCAAAACCATAAGTTCCTTTATTGTGCACACCGGATATTGTAAGTGTTTTCAGTTTATAAGTCAAAGCGTCGGCTGCCTTGACAGTGAAATTTATTTGGGTCAGTATATGGCCGAATTTCAAAGATACCCCACTGGCATTTGATGCCTTGGTTGCATCCGTCGCTTTCGCGGCTACCAAGTCCGTTTGGGCAGCTACATCCGCTACCGTATAAGTAATGGAAGGATATATAGCACCAGCAGCCGGTTGATTGTACGTCAAGGCCCCGGTACCCGGATTCCCGTAAGCAAAGAACTGCAAGTTATCCGTCATTGGCCAATAATATGTTCCCCCAGTCAAACTCCAGTCGGGAGCACTATAAGTTACCTTAACAGCTGCCATGAATTCCTTCATTGCATCAAAAGTCGCAACGGAGGCCATTGTTGTTGCTCCCGTATTATAAGCATACACAGTGAACCCTACCTTCTGCAATTCCGGCAAATCAGTCACTGTGGCTCTCGTAGTGTTACCCACTACTGTTCCCAATTTAATCTCCGCCTTTTGTCCGGCATTCTCTATCTCCTCACTTTCCGAGCAACTCATTACTGCTGCTGCAGCCAAAGCCAAAAATAAAACCTTCTTCATAATTGTCTGTTATTAAAGTTAATATATTTATTTGTCTGTTTGCTATCAATTCACCGGTAGCTCCACATCCGTCTCATCATCCCAATCATCCACATCGCCACCAATCCCTCCATCTCCTTCATCGGTTCCCGGTTCCAAATCATCCACCACAACCTTGTCCTCCGGTACGGGAACCTCGATATGGATTTCCGACCCAGGAACGCCCACATCAGGTTCTTCTTCGCCTCCTCCCGAGGGAGGAGCTGTTTCAATCACTTCCGTGATATCCACCTTCACCTCTTGAACCGTTTTATCTCGTTTCACAATCTTCAGTGTCAGCAACATAGGACTATCCGCACGGGTCTTGGTATCTTTCAGTAATACAAAACTGGAGAAATACCCCCATAAAAGCCCGTTTTCACGCTTTGTATCCACACATATAGGTACCTCGCTCAAATGGCAAGCACGGTTGCCTATAAAGTAACTTCCGTTCAAGCCGTCCACATGGCAGATGATGCTCGATATTCTATCCCATCCTTCCACCTTTATATCAAAGGAATAATGGTCCACTACCGCTTCCGGCTTCCAGTCCAACGGAAGCGCCACATCACTCTGCCTTATTTCCACCTCGTCCAAAGCCACCACATACAAAGGGTCGGGCGACCAAACCATATCTTCGTGTACATCCAGCCCCGTACAGTGTCCCGTAAAAGCCTCAATCGTCTCATAACTCTCGTCGCCCCGTATCTGTATACTCTCCGTATTGAAGTTATAGGCCACCACCGCATACTTCCCCGGCGGTACCTTCACCTCACCCCCTCCGGCAGGCAGATAACTTTCAACCTTTCTCCCTTGAGTATCTTTCGGATAGAAGATAATCCGCATGGTCTGCGGCAGCTTATCCGTCACCCCTTTCCAATCCAGTTTAATCTGTACTCCGCTAACGGGATAATCATCCAGCATATCGCGGAAGTCACAGCTTCCCAGCATTGGCAACAGCCCGAAGAACAGCCAGAGAATCATATGCCGTGCATCTTTCATACCACTCATCTCCCCGACGTTAGAAGCCACACCAAAGAAATTTTTGCTTTTGTCGGCCCGATAAAGTGATACTTTCCACTGCTGACCCAAACCAAGTCATTTCCATAAGAAGTATATTTCCTGTACTCCGTATCCAAGTATCCAATGCCCACACTGAATTCAATCGCCAGATGCCGAGCCAGTGGACGCACGTATCCATAAGTTATTCCTGCAGCTGCGTAATACTTCCCCCGGTATCCCTTCTCCTTTTTCAACTGAAAATCATAGGTACCTCCTTCGGCATATGCTCCCAGGAAGTGTCCGGACAATCTTCCGCGCGTATGGCGGTTTCCCAACCAGTAACGCGCCTCTGTCCCTCCCGAAAGGAGCTGATAGCAGAAATTACATCCGCTGTCAGACCACCAAGGGCATTTGTACTCAACATTCAAAGACCACCTCTTTCCCAATGGCAGCTCCACTTCTATGTTCGGAGCCAAGGCCAGGTCGTAAAGCAAATTATTTTTTAACGCCAGCACCGTTTTACAAGTATGGCTATGGGATTCTACCGACTTATTCTGCCCTATTACCTGCCCCGACATCATGCAAAAAAGGAGTAGCCAAAAGACATATATAAAAATGCGTTTTCCCATAATTTCGCGTTGTATACAAACAAAAGTAGAAGATAATTACCGAATAAAAATCACTTTCCATCACTCTTTTCAAAGGCTGAAAGGTTCTGTGAAACGATTGAAACAGATTTGCAACTTCTGCCTTATCCGGGACGCTGTGAATAGATTCTTCTCTCTCAAAAAGTCAATCCGTGTGCGAAAACAGTAAAATTCAGTGAAAGAAATACAAAAGAAGTAGCAGGAACATTCTGAAATTTGGAAGATAACAACGGGAACCTTACATTTGTAATGTGATTTTTTTCATAGTATTAGATTTAAGGTTAACAAAGGTTGGAGTACAGCGGTACTCCTTTTTTTATGCCCATACGTTTCTCCGAATGACAAAAAATAGCTATCTTCGATGGCTTTTATAACTGTTAAAGAAGAAAACATCACTACTTGAGCCCATTATGAAAAAACCGGTACTCACATTGCTTTCCATAATCCTACTTACCGCAGGATGTTCCCAACGGCCTGCCACCACCAAGATACCCCTAACCAGCGCACACCGTGGTGCGGCCACCATCGCTCCCGAAAACACAATGGCATCCGTAGATTCGTGCATCAAATACGGTGTAGGCAATATAGAATGCGATGTCTGCATCAGTAAGGACAGTGTCTTCTACGTACTGCACGATTCCACCCTCGACCGTACCACCAACGGTACCGGCGCCATCTCCCAATGGCTGTCCACCGACATCGACACACTGGATGCCGGCTCTTGGTTTGCGCCCCGATTTGCCGGACAACGGGTACTACGCCTTACCGACCTGCTACGCAAGGCCAAAGAGCACGGTTTAAGAATCACCATCGACTACCGCAACGGCGGTCTGCACCAATTACTGAACTTGATAAAGGACGAAGGCATGCTGGAAAACTGCAACTTCACCTTCAGCAAGGAGTATCATGCCAAATGCTTCAGAAAGATGGCACCCGAGGTAAGAACCCTGCAAGCCTACATCAAAAGTGAAAAGGACATAGAGCATGTCGTAAAGGAACTGCATCCCGACATCGCTGTCGTCTGGATTGACTCCCTTACCCCGCAATTCGTAAAGAAATGCCGTGAGCACAACCTGCAGGTACTGGCACTTGTCCTGGGGCTGGACGACAAGACGGAAGAGAACCAGAAGGCAGTCGACCTGGGGGTAGACATCATAGCGACAGACCACCCGGAAAAGTTCATCATGAAATACGGGAAACCGTCCATATAAGGCAAGAGACCTGCCGCGCTCAAGTCAGCAAGTGATAGACACCACCCACCATTGCCTTGACCACTCCCTTCATCTCCAATTCAAAAAGCAAGGCACTCATCCGGTTGACGGGTATGTCCGCTTCCACCACCATCGCATTGATATGGAGGTCTCCCTGCCGCATAAGAATACGCACAACGAGCTCCTCCTCTTCCGTCAGTTCCGGGAAGAGATTACGCTGGATACCTTCTGTCCGGGCAGGCTGCTCCGCTACGGCCCAGCCCATAATCTGCACAAACTCTTCCGCACTCTGGATAAGGGCGGCCTTGTTGTCGCGTATCAACCGGTTGCAACCGATGGAAGATTCGTCCGTAACACGTCCCGGAACGGCAAAACAGTCACGATGGTATCCCTCCGCCAACTCTGCAGTGATAAGGGAACCTCCCTTTGCGGCAGACTCCACCACAATGGTAGCATCACTCATACCCGCCACAATACGGTTGCGGCTGACGAAATTATGCTTGTCCGGATTCGTCCCGGTAAGGAATTCGGTCAGCAGTCCGCCTTGTGCCAGCATGTCGATGGCTGTTTTCCGGTGGACATACGGATAGATGCGGTCCAGTCCGTGAGCAAGGACAGCAACGGTAGGGAGATGATTTGCCAAAGCGGCCCGATGGGCATGGATATCTATCCCGTAAGCCAGTCCGCTTACTACCAGCACATCGGGACAAAGAACGGCCAAATCGCGCAGGAAGTCGGCACAGAATTGCTTGCCGTAATCGGTGGCACGGCGTGTACCTACCATATCGATGACATGCAGGCGGTTGAAATCGGTGTTTCCTTTAAAGAAAAGTACAATCGGCGCATCTTCACATTCACGCAAGCGCGAAGGGTAAGCCTCATCCTTCAACGTCAGGCAGGAAAGACGATTCTTCTCTACAAACTCCATCTCCTGCTCGGCACGCAGAAAGGCAGCGGGACAATCAAGAGCCGTCACTACCCCCGGATTCACACCGGGCATGATTTCGGGGAGCTCCTTCCGCCGACTGAATACTTCGGCAGCACTGCCCATACCCTCTATTAAACGCTTTGCCCCGATATGTCCTATACCGGGGCAAAGTGTGAGAGCTATGCTGCAAATCCGTTCGTCACTGTTCATTCCACCACAGATTACACAGATTCACACGGATTGAGATAAGGGGCAAAGAGACGGTCGAACAGTTCGCTATCGCTTAACCGTCCGTTCACCACACATACGGTTTCAACTATGCCTTTGAGACAGACTTTGCCGTCGGAAGCACGGAAGATATCTTGGTAAAAGACGTACTTGATACCCTCCTTCTTCATGTAGAGTTTGGAGACAAACTCGTCACCACTCCTCAGGGGAGTCTTGAAAGCCATATTGATACGTGCCACTACCGGGTCTACCCCCTGCTCGTGCAGTCCGGCAAAGCTGACGCCGGCACTCAACAGAAACTCATGGCGCGTATGCTCCAGATAATGCTGATAATTGGCATTATTGACGATGCCTTGCAGGTCGCATTCATAGTCGCGCACCTTCATGGGAAGTTCATAGATATAATTCATATTTACTATTGGACTATTTACTATTTGATACTTAGCCACGTTGTTTCTCCACATCCAAGCCTTTGAACTTCTTCAGTTCCTCTACGCTGACCAGCTTGTAGAGTTTGTCACTGGGACGTATTTTCACCGATTTCATCGAGAAATGCTGGCCTTTCTTTACAGTCTGCACGGGTTTCAAATCGACGCGTGCCTCGTCCAAAGTGACGAATTCGGCACCCGTTGTGGGACCCGTAATCAGCAACTTGTCGCCTACGCTCACTTCGGCTGCTTCTACCAGGAACTCCGCCACACCGATGTTTGAGAAGTAGCGGATACCCTTACCCACATAGATTTTACGTTCCGTAGCGGCAGAGCCGTAGTTCTTGGTCCATTCGCCCAAGCGTTGTCCCAGGTAGTAGCCGTCCCAGAAACCACGATTGAAGACCGTCTTCAAGCGTTCGTCCCACCGAGCAATTTTCTCATCGGTGAATGTATCGTCCAGATAGGAACGGATGGCTTCTTTGTAACACTCCACTACCGTGCGCACGTACTCGGGTCCGCGGGCACGTCCTTCTATTTTGAAAACACGAACACCTGCATCCAGCATCTTGTTCATGAAGTGGATAGTTTTTAAGTCTTTGGGGGACATGATGTATTGGTTGTCCACCTCCAATTCCACATCCGTCTCCTTGTCGCGCACCGTATAACTACGGCGGCATACCTGCATGCAGGCACCGCGGTTGGCGGAGTGGTTCATCTCATGCAATGAGAGATAACACTTTCCGCTGACTGCCATGCAAAGGGCACCGTGGCAGAACATCTCTATACGTATCTGCTCTCCGCTGGGTCCACAGATATTCTCCTCACGGATATGGCGGTAGATTTCTGCCACTTGCTCCAGATTCAACTCACGCGCCAGCACCACCACATCGGCAAACTGCGCATAGAAGCGCAGGGCTTCCACGTTGCTGATGTTGAGCTGTGTGCTGAGGTGTACCTCCTGCCCTATCTGCCGGGCATAGCTCATCACTGCCACATCAGCGGCAATGACTGCCGAGATGCCTGCCGCCTTTGCCGCATCTACAATGGTACGCATCAGCGGAATGTCATGGTCGTATATAATGGTATTGACGGTGAGGTAGCTCTTCATGCCATGTTCGTCGCACGTCCGGGCTATTTCCCGCAAATCGTCGATAGTGAAGGTATTTGCCGAACGGGCACGCATGTTCAGGTTCTCGATACCGAAATAGATGGAGTCGGCACCTGCTTGTATGGCTGCTGCGAGAGATTCGCGCGAGCCTACCGGTGCCATGATTTCGAAGTCACTGATTGAGTGTTTCATCATTTCTTTTTGAATTAGAGTATGCAAAGGTAGGCTTTTTTCTGTACTTTTGCGGACAAATCCGCTTAGATTATGAAGATTAAAGATATAGACCTGGGCCCACGCCCCGTATTCCTCGCCCCGATGGAGGACGTCACCGACCCTGCTTTCCGCCTGATGTGCAAGCACTTCGGAGCAGACATGGTATATACCGAGTTCGTTTCTGCCGATGCCTTGATACGCTCCGTAGGCAAGACCCAGCAGAAACTGAACATCAGCGATGAAGAGCGGCCCGTAGCCATACAGATATACGGACGGGACACCGCCACCATGGTAGAAGCCGCCCGCATTGTGGAGCAGGCACATCCGGACACGCTGGACATCAACTTCGGCTGCCCCGTGAAGCGCGTTGCCGGCAAGGGTGCCGGTGCCGGTATGCTACAGAACATTCCGCTGATGCTGGAAATCACTCGTGCCGTGGTAGATGCCGTGAAGATTCCCGTCACCGTGAAGACCCGCCTGGGCTGGGATGCCAACAGTAAAATCATCGTAGACCTTGCCGAGCAGTTGCAGGACTGCGGCATTGCCGCCCTCACCATCCACGGCCGTACCCGCGCCCAGATGTATACCGGCGAGGCGGACTGGACACTTATCGGCGAGGTGAAAAAGAACCCACGCATGCACATTCCCATCATCGGCAACGGTGATATCACCACTCCCCAACGGGCCAAAGAATGCTTCGACCTCTACGGTGTGGACGCCATCATGATAGGCCGTGCCAGCTTCGGCCGCCCGTGGTTCTTTAAGGAAGTGAAGCATTATTTGGAGACGGGCGAAGAACTCCCTCCGCCGAGTTCCGAATGGCGGCTGAACGTACTCCGCCAGGAAGTGGAAGACAGCGTCAACCTGCTGGATGAACGACGGGGCATACTGCACGTGCGCCGCCACCTGGCAGCAAGCCCGCTCTTCAAAGGGATTCCCAATTTCCGCGACACCCGGATAGCCATGCTGCGGGCAGAGACGAAGGAGGAACTGTACCGCATCTTCGAAGAGATAGAACCGTTGCTGCCATAGGAGAAAACCGCATACGATTTTTACCATCGAGTCCGATACTTGAGCAATCATCCTCACGCTCCTTCTTGAATAGCTTCTGAGAGGGGGGCTATTCAGACGCAGATGACACGCTTTGTTGCCATCCGCATAACTCACTGTCTGTCAGCAAGAAATTTTGCCAACCACTTGCCTTGCCCTTGGCAAACTTTTGCCATGCCTATGGCAAAGTTTTGCCAACGCGGTGGCAAAGCCTTGCCAATGGGAAGGCAAAACCTTACCAACAAGGAGGCAAGAAAAAAAACATTGTTTCTTTGGCAGAAAGAAACAAGTCCCTATATTCGTCTTCCCAAGAAAGAAAGAATCCCATAAATATGTCTTTATGAAAAAGAAAAAACTGCTCAAACAGCTCATCGTAAACTTCCAGCATTCACTTCCGGCAGAAGTTTATCCGCGTACATTGGTATTGCCCACAGACAGTGGAAAGATAATCACCGTGCCCGACTAGCGGAACATCGGCTGCGCAAACCATCGCTTGAACATCCACGTGGCCAGGATATAAATGCCGAAAGCCGATACGAAACCCACGATAGAGTCTATCAGGTAATGTGCCTGGATATAGACCGTAGCCCCGCACAACAGCAGATAGAAAGGAAACAAGCAGGCAAACAGACGCTTGCTGCCACGCCATGCCATAATCATCAGTACCGTAGACATTCCGACGTGCGAACTGGGAAAAGCAGCCGTGGGGCGCTCACCCACCTGCTGGGAACTCTCCACCAGGTTGTAGAAGAAGCCGTGCTCATAGCCCGGACCGGGAAGAAGTTCCTGATGGTGATGGAAATAGTCACCGATGGACGGAAAGATACCTTGCGCCACATGGTCGCTTCCAATGGCGGGGAAGTAGAACTGCGGCCCGGCAACGGGGACGAAAATATAAATAAGGTAATAGATGAAGAAAGCGGTGACGATGACGAACGAAACCTTCTCGAAAAGGTCGAAACGATAAAGGAAATACCACACCACCACCAGCAGAATCATCGGATAATAGAAGAAGTACCCCATATTGAACGGCTCGCTCACCCACATCTGCGGAAACCTTTCACAGAACCACACAGCAGGCTGTCCGCCAAACATCCACTGCTCCACCGACGCGAACACGTGGTCGAGATTGGGGAATATCCGGTTGAACTCAAAGGTGTCGGGATACCAATAGGAAAGCAGTGACATCTGGATGGCTATGCGCACAAAGGCAGAGAACTTGCAGGGTGCCAGCCGGTAAAGATACATCAGCAGGAACGTCATACCCGCAATGACAACACGGTCTGCAAGCATCTGCACCGGATGATCCATTTCCTGAAAAAGAAACAGAATGAGAATGGAAGTCAGCAAATTGTATATCAGCGTAATCTTCTCTACCGCAAAAAGCCCCTTACGGGTTTCTACCCTTTTAAATAAATCTAAAGCCATCCCTTATCCTTATACCAGGCAATGGTTTCCTTTACACCCCGTTCCAGGTCGTACTCAGGACTGAAGCCCAGTTCCTCGACGGCCGGTGTGATGTCACACTGCCAGTTGCGTTGTTTCATTATTCTATACTTGTCCGAATTGAGCGTACTGGTCTTGTTCTGCCGCTTCGCCCAAAATTCAGCGAGCAAAGATACGACTTTCAATACAATTAACGGACATCTCAGGCGAATAACAAACGGATTGCCCAATTCTTTCCTTATCAAATCGGAAAAAGCACGGCTGCTATACACCTTCCCGTCAGCCAGGAAATAGGCGCGGCGGGACACCTGCTTCTCTATCCCGAGGAAGATGGCCTGCACGATATCCTTTACATATACAAACGTCAAGTCCTGGCGGCAGAAGCCTACAGAAAAGTCCGTATGCTGCCGGATGGACTTTGCCATAAGATAATAATCCTTCTCACGCGGCCCGTATACACCCGTCGGCCGGTAGATGACGTAGGGGAAACCCGGAATACTCTGCAAATAAAGTTCTGTTTTCAGTTTACTGAGTCCGTAGGCGGTATTGGGTGAAGGGGGGTCACTCTCCATAATCGGGTCGTAGGTCCTCTCGCGTACCGGGCCGAACACACTCAGCGTACTGATGAAGATAAACTGCTTGGGAATCATGTTCAGCTCCCTCAGCGTATCGATGAAGTATTTGGTCTGCAGATAATTCACCAAATCGAATTCGTTCTTGTCCACACACTTCGTCACACCGGCACAATGGACAATATAATCAAACTTATTGTAGGTCCCTTTATGTCCCGAGAGTTGTGCCCTCAGTTCATTGGGGTGCGCAAAGTCCAGTTCGAGGAAATGTATCTTGCGGTCACGCAGATACTCGCGGCTGCTGGACGAACGTACACCCGCCCACACACCGAACTTGCGCTTCAACGCCTCCTCCACGATGAAACTTCCGATAAATCCGCTTGCTCCTGTAATTAAAATCGATTCCACTTCTTCTGTTACAAATTACTAATTACTTTTCATCCGGTCCGTCACCTTGACGCTCCTTGTGTTACTCTGTCGCCTCGTTACTCTTCTTCACCGGCTCCACATGGATGCTGACCAGTGTTCCTTTGCCGAACTGCCTTTTCAACTTGTTCTCCACCGCCGTTGCCGTCTCGTGAGCTTCCTCCAGCGAGATGCTACCATCCATACGCACATGCACCTCGATGGCACAATAACTGCCGATGCGGCGCGTACGAAGGTGATGCGGCGAGCTGATACCGGGAAAAGAAAGAATCGTCTTCAGTATCTCATCCTCCACCTCGACGGGCAATGATTTCTCCAACAGTTCGTCCACACACGGTATCAACAACTGCACAGCCACCTTCATAATGAAAAAGCTGACAATAACCGCTGCCACCGGGTCCAGCACCCGCCAATGGTCACCCAAAAGAATGGCGCCACCTATACCCGCTGCCGTGCCTATGGACGAAAACGCGTCACTCCGGTGATGCCAGGCATTGGCAACAACCGCCTGCGAATTCAACTTCCTGCCCTTGAATACGGTATATTGATAAAGCACTTCCTTGAAAACGATGGATACCAATGCAGCCACCAGTGCCAGTATACCGGGTTCCTGCAGAGAGCCGCCTTGCAGGAAGCGGTAAATGGAGGAAGCCCCGTTCCAGAAAATGCCGAATCCCACAAACAACAGAAAAATACCGATAATGGCAGTTGCCAGCGTCTCGTACTTGCCATGACCGTAATCGTGTCCTTCATCTTCGGGCTTTGCCGAAATGCGCACAAAAACAATGACAATAATATCTGTAATGAAATCCGACAAAGAATGTACCGCATCCGCCAGCATGGCGGCACTGTGACCTACAATACCTGCAAAGAATTTGAAGACAAGCAAGAGAAAGTTTACCACACTTCCCACAACCGTCACCCGGTAAATGTCTTTTTCCCGTGTGGCATCTGCTTTTTTGTTCAGAGTTTGCATTTCCATCTGCTTTTCGTCTAAGGTACAGCCTATCTTCACTTTGTGTGCAAATATAGTACATAAATCCATTACAATCTGTCGTTCCTTCATTATTTTCAATAGAATGATAATATTTTGAAGTCTGAGTGAACGAAGGAACGTATTTATTTGTTTACTTTGCAAGAGGTAATCACCACAGATTACACAGATTGACACAGAATCTCTATTTATACATAAAATACATCATAACATTATGGCCAAAAAGAAAGAAAAGAAAGCCGGCAAACGCATGAAGAAGAAAGAGCTCGTCAAAGTACTGCTGGAATTCTTCCACACAAAGCAAGACGAAGTATTATCCCTGAAATACATCTTTGAACAACTCCACCTCACCACACATCCGCTGAAGATGCTGTGCATGGACATCTTGTCCGAACTGTCGATGGACGACTACATCACAGAAGTGGACAAGCACAAATACAAGCTGAACAACCACGGCGTGGAAATGACCGGAACCTTCCAGCGCAAGAGCAACGGCAAGAATTCCTTTATACCGGAAGGTGGAGGCGAACCGATATTCGTGGCCGAACGCAACTCGGCACACGCCATGAACAATGATAAAGTGCGTATCGCCTTCTATGCCAAGCGTCGCGGACGCGAAGCCGAAGGAGAAGTCATCGAGATACTGGAACGTGCCAACGACACCTTCGTGGGTACCCTGGAAGTTGCCAAGTCATACGCTTTCCTTGTAACGGAAAACCGTACGCTTGCCAACGACATCTTCATCCCCAAAGAAAAGTTGAAAGGCGGCAAGACGGGCGACAAAGCCATCGTAAAGGTGGTGGAATGGCCCGACAAAGCCAAGAACCCCATCGGCCAGGTAATCGACATCCTGGGGCGCGCAGGAGACAATACCACCGAGATGCACGCCATCCTGGCGGAATTCGGCCTGCCCTATGTCTACCCCGCTGCCGTAGAGAAAGCTGCCGACAAGATACCCGCCGAAATCTCCGCCGAGGAAATAGCCCGACGTGAGGACTTCCGGGGTGTGACCACCTTCACCATCGACCCCAAGGATGCCAAGGACTTCGACGACGCCCTCTCCATCCGCAAACTGAAAGGGGGACTTTGGGAAGTAGGCGTACACATTGCCGACGTGACCCACTACGTGAAAGAGGGCGGCATCATAGACAAGGAAGCCGAGAAGCGTGCCACATCCGTCTACCTCGTAGACCGCACCATCCCAATGCTCCCCGAACGGTTGTGTAATTTCATCTGTTCACTCCGCCCCGACGAAGAGAAGCTTGCCTACTCCGTCATCTTTGAAATGACGGAAAAAGGCGAAGTGAAGAACTCACGCGTGGTACATACCGTCATCAAGAGCGACCGCCGCTTCACCTACGAAGAAGCCCAGGAGATTATAGAAACCGGCAAAGGAGACTTCCAGGAAGAGGTGCTCCAACTGGATAAGCTTGCCAAAATACTGCGTGAGAACCGCTTTAAGGCAGGAGCCATCAACTTCGACCGCTACGAAGTGAAGTTCGAAATTGACGAGAAGGGCAAACCCGTCAGCGTCTACTTCAAGGAGTCGAAAGATGCCAACAAGCTGATAGAGGAGTTCATGCTGCTTGCCAACCGCACCGTAGCCGAAAAGATAGGCCGCGTGCCCAAAGGCAAGAAAGCCAAAGTGTTGCCATACCGTATTCACGACCTCCCCGACCCGGAGAAGCTGGACAACCTGGCACAGTTCATCGCCCGTTTCGGCTACAAGCTGCGTACCAGCGGTACAAAGACCGACATCTCCAAGTCCATCAACCACCTGCTGGACGACATCCAGGGCAAGAAGGAGGAGAACTTGATTGAAACCGTCTCCATCCGCGCCATGCAGAAGGCACGCTACTCCGTGCATAACGTGGGGCACTATGGTTTGGCTTTCGATTACTATACCCATTTCACCTCGCCCATCCGCCGCTATCCGGATATGATGGTACACCGTCTGCTCACCAAGTACTTGGACCAGGGAGGCCGCACCGTGTCCGAACAGAAATACGAAGCCCTCT
This sequence comes from Bacteroides sp. AM07-18, assembly GCF_003602695.1. Classification (NCBI taxonomy): domain Bacteria; kingdom Pseudomonadati; phylum Bacteroidota; class Bacteroidia; order Bacteroidales; family Bacteroidaceae; genus Bacteroides; species Bacteroides sp. AM07-18. The sequence continues at coordinate 20,541 of NZ_QTLM01000019.1, read as the reverse complement.
GCGAACACAGCAGCAGCATGGAGCAGATAGCCTCCAACGCGGAACGCGCCTCCATCAAGTACAAGCAAGTAGAATTCATGACCGAACGCCTGGGACAGACCTTCGACGGCGTCATCTCCGGCGTAACGGAATGGGGACTCTACGTGGAGCTGAATGAGAACAAGTGCGAAGGCATGATTCCCATCCGCGACCTCGACGATGACTATTACGAATTCGATGAAAAGAACTACTGCCTGCGCGGACGCCGCAAAAATAAAATTTATAGTCTGGGAGATGCCATTACCATTAAGGTGGCACGCGCTAACTTGGAAAAGAAGCAGCTGGACTTTGCACTGGTGTAACCTCACCCCCGACCCCTCTCCGAAAGAGAGGGGAGAGGAGAGCAATGAATTGAAAACTTGCGAAACTTGAGTGAAGTGAAATAAAGAATAACCCTACAATATTAAATATCCCCACTTCCCCACTCCCCTCTCTTTCGGAGAGGGGCCGGGGGTGAGGCTTTGCACATGAAGACAATTACTATTACAGACCCTACACAGATTGAGGAAATTATCCGTAAATGCCCATACTGCATAGTGGGCATCACAGACCTTGAAGGAAACCCATATGCGGTTCCCATGAACTTTGCCTATCAAGACGGGGTAATATACTTGCATTCCGGCCCGGAAGGCAGTAAAGTGGAGATGGTAACAAAGCACCCGCAAGTTTGCATCACCTTCTGCGAAGGACACGAGCTGGTTTATATGCACCGGCAAGTGGCATGCAGCTACAGCATGAAGTCGCGCAGTGTTATCTGTCGTGGGAAAGTACACTTCGTGGAAGACATGGAAGAGAAGCGACGCGTACTCGACATGCTGATGAAGCAATATACGGAAAATGAATGCAAATATGCCGAACCCGCCGTACGCAATGTCAAGATATGGGAAGTGAAAGTAGAGAAAATAAGCTGCCGGTCATTCGGGTTAAGACCAAGCGAACTATAAATACCATCTGCCGGTCACCTGCTCCACATTGATGGAGCGGATAACCGGCAGAAATATTTACTTTTACAACGGATATTCCTCAAATGCATACAACAGCGTCGAAAGATACCGTTCTCCCGTATCGGGCAGCAGCGCTACAATCGTCTTTCCTTCATTCTCGGGCAACCGTGCCAAGCGGGTAGCTGCAGCAACGGCAGCTCCCGAAGAGATGCCGACCAACAATCCCTCATACTTCGCCAGTTCGCGGCCCGTACGTATGGCGTCATCATTGGATACCTGCAGAACTTCGTCTATTACGGCACTGTTATAGTTCTTTGGCACAAATCCGGCACCGATACCTTGTATTTTATGGGGACCGGGCTTCCCACCGGAAAGTACGGGAGAATCTTCGGGCTCCACAGCCACAATCTTTACCTTCGGGTTATTGGCTTTCAAGGCTGCACCCACACCACTCACTGTGCCTCCCGTCCCTACACCGGCCACGAAAATATCCACCCGGCCGTCTGTATCACGCCAGATTTCTTGTCCGGTAGTACGCTCGTGCATTGCCGGATTGGCAGGATTGTCAAATTGCTGTAGAATCAGCGAGCCGGGGTTGGCGGCTTTCAGTTCTTCGGCACGGGCTATTGCGCCTTTCATACCGTCGGCACCCGAAGTCAGTACCAGTTCCGCACCAAGGGCTTTCAAGAGGTTGCGGCGTTCCAAACTCATCGTGTCGGGCATCGTCAGTATCAGCTTGTAACCTTTGGCGGCGGCCACAAAAGCCAGCCCTACGCCCGTATTCCCACTGGTAGGTTCGATGATGGTGGCACCAGGCTTCAACAGCCCTTTTGCCTCGGCATCTTCTATCATGGCAAGCGCCACGCGGTCCTTCACACTGCCGGCAGGGTTAAAATATTCCAATTTGGCAATAACACGGGCTTTCAGACCCTTATTCTTGTTATAATTATTCAACTCCAGCAAGGGAGTGTTGCCTACCAGGTCGGTAAGGCGTTCTGCTATCTTCTTCATAATCCAACTGTTTTTAAATTCCTCATTCCCCTAAGGGAAAAGACTAACAATCCGGAGTGGAACGAGGTATGTTATTTCTTACAAGACAAAAGTAGCGCAAAATTGGTTCGTAGAAAATACCACAAATATGGTAAATACGTACTATAAATGAGGGATATGTAGGATATTTGACGAGTATTTCCTATCTTTGTTGCCACTTTTAAACTTAAGGATATCATAATGAGTCCACTCAACTTTACCCACATTTTGACACAAGCAGTCGATGAGCTATCGGAAAGCGAATCATACAAAGGACTGTTTCACCAGCATACGGACGGCAACCCGCTGCCTTCGGCAAAAGTGCTGCGCGACATCATCGAACTGGCGCGAGCCATCATCTTCCCCGGATATTTCGGAAATTCTACGGTCAACAGCCGTACGGTGACTTACCATATCGGTGTCAATGTCGAACGCTTGTTCGACCTGCTGACCGAGCAAATCCTTGCCGGCCTCTGCTTTGCAGGCGACGGCGAATGCAACTGTTGTACCGAGCTCCAACGGGAAGAAGCCGCCTTATTGGCTGCCAAGTTCATCAGCAACCTGCCGGCAATGAGACGTACACTCGCCACAGATGTGGAAGCCGCCTACAACGGTGACCCCGCCGCACAGTCGTTCGGCGAAGTCATCAGCTGCTATCCGGCCATCCGCGCCATCAGCAACTACCGCATCGCACACGAGTTGCTCAAGTTGGGTGTTCCCCTCATTCCCCGCATCATCACCGAGATGGCGCACAGTGAAACGGGAATCGATATCCATCCAGGAGCGGAAATAGGTGGTTATTTTACCATCGACCACGGTACGGGTGTGGTAATCGGCGAGACCTGCATCATCGGCAACAACGTGAAGCTGTACCAGGGTGTGACCCTCGGTGCCAAGAGCTTCCCGCTAGACGAAGACGGCAAGCCCATCAAGGGTATTCCCCGCCATCCCATTCTGGAAGACAATGTGATAGTCTATTCCAACGCCACCATATTGGGACGCATCACCATCGGACAAGGAGCCACCGTAGGCGGCAATATCTGGGTGACAGAAGATGTTCCCGCAGGAGCAAGGATTGTACAGACAAAGGCCAAGAAGTAAGTCACAAACAACCAATAAACAATTAAAATCGTAAATAACTCAAATCAGCAGTTCAAGTAGTTAAATGGTTATCAGCCACTAATGAGAGAAACGAGTGACAACTACCCAGATTGCCGATTCACATAAAGTAAATGCATAGATGAGCGAACAATCTTTTGAAATGATTGCCAAAACCTTCCAAGGACTGGAAGAGGTACTGGCACAAGAGCTGACTGCACTGGGCGCCAACGAAATAGAAATAGGCCGCCGCATGGTATCTTTCAGTGGTGATAAGGAAATGATGTACAAGGCAAACTTCTGCCTGCGTACAGCCATCCGGATACTGAAACCCATCAAACACTTCACAGCCAAGGATGCCGACGAGGTTTACGAACAGATTAAAGCCATCCGATGGGAAGACTATCTGGATACGGACAAGACCTTTGCCGTGGACGCGGTTGTATTCAGTGAAGAGTTCCGTCATTCCAAGTTCGTTTCCTACAAGGTGAAGGATGCCATCGTGGACTATTTCCGCGAGAAGACCGGCGAACGTCCCGGCGTGCGTGTCAACAAACCGGACGTGCTGCTGAACATACACATTGCCGAAACCAAATGTACGCTGTCTCTCGACTCCAGCGGCGAATCGCTGCACCGCCGCGGTTATCGCCAGGAAGCAGTAGAGGCCCCGCTGAATGAGGTGCTGGCCGCCGGCATGATATTGATGACCGGCTGGCGTGGCGAATGCGACCTGATAGACCCGATGTGTGGTTCGGGAACCATTCCCATCGAAGCGGCGCTGATTGCACGCAACATCGCTCCGGGCGTATTCCGCAAGGAGTTCGCTTTCGAGAAGTGGGTGGATTTTGACCAGGAGCTGTTCGACACGATATACAATGACGACAGCCAGGAACGTGAATTTACGCATAAGATATACGGTTACGACAACAGCCCGAAGGCAAACGAAATTGCCACACACAATATAAAGGCTGCCGGCGTAAGCAAGGACGTGGTATTGAAGCTGCAACCTTTCCAGCAATTCGAGCAACCTGCGGAGAAATCCATCATCATCACCAATCCTCCCTACGGTGAGCGTATCTCTACCAACGACCTGCTGGGCCTTTACTCCATGATTGGCGAGCGTCTGAAACATGCCTTTACGGGCAACACCGCATGGATTCTTTCTTACCGGGAAGAGTGCTTCGACCAAATCGGGCTAAAAGCCACCTCCAAGATACCTTTATTCAATGGTGCGCTGGAATGCGAATTCCGCCAGTACGAAATCTTCGATGGAAAGTACAAGGAATTTCGTGCCGAAGGCGAGGAGTTGAGCAAGGAGCGCAAAGAATTTCGTCCGGCTTCTGGGGAACGGAAAGAGTTCAAACCCGGAGAAAGACGCGAATTCCGTCCCCGATTCAGCGGAGAGAGACGTGAATTCGGTGGCGAAAGACGCGAATTCAACGGTGAACGCAGACCAAGAGAATTCAAGGACAGCGAAAAGCGCGAATTCCGTCCGCGTGAAAGAAGAGAGTTCAAAGACGGGGAAAAACGGGAGTTCAGACCGAGGGAAAGACGTGAATTCGGTGGAGAACGCAGAACAAGGTCGGGTGAGTCTTACCCGGAAAGCAAAAGAAGAGAGGCGGGAAAGAAGGAAGAAGAATAACACGAACAATGACAAGGAGAATGAATGCAAAGAAAATAAGTAAGAGCATTCTTGCACTGCTGATAACAGTACCTGCTCTGCTTGCAACAAACGCTATGGCACAAGAACTAAAAAAGCCGACCCTGGAAGATCTGATTCCCGGAGGTGAGACCTACCACAAACCGGAAAACAAATCGTACCAGTGGTGGGGCGATGCCGCTTGTCTGGAACTTGGCATCGACAATATAGAAGGTACATGGGCTGTCAAAGGATTAGGTGCCAAGCCCGGAGAGAAATTCACTGCCATCACATTGGAAGAAGCCAACGCGCTGCTGGAAGAAAAAGGACTTGGAAAACTGCGTCACTTTCATGCTGCAAAGGCTGTCAACGTACCCCGAGGCGTCAATCTGGGTATTCAAGTCCAAATAGACCCACTCCTGCTGCTGAACACCGGCAAGTACCGTGCCCTCGTCGACTGGAAGAAGAAAAAAGTCATCTGGAGCCAGCCTTGCCCCGCCCAAGCCGCAAATGAGGATTGGAACGAGGTAAGCCGCCATTTGGCTTATACTATCGGCAATAATCTCTATGTGATGACCGGTGACGGGCAAACCCTGAAAGTCACCAACGAACCGGAAGGTATCGTCTGCGGACAAAGTGTGCACCGCAATGAATTCGGCATTTCAAAAGGCACTTTCTGGAATCCTGCCGGGGACCTGCTGGCCTTTTATCGAATGAACGAAAGCATGGTCACCCCCTATCCATTGGTTGACATCACGACAAGAATAGCACTGGTGGATAAAATACGCTACCCCATGGCCGGCATGCTCAGCCATCAGGTAAAGGTAGGTATCTACAATCCGGCTACTCAAAAGACCATCTACCTGGACATGGGCGACCCAAAAGACCGCTACTTCACCAACATCACCTGGGCACCGGATGGTAAAAGCCTCTATCTGATAGAGCTAAACCGAGACCAAAACCACTCCAAACTGTGCCGGTACGATGCGGAAAGCGGAAAGCTGCAACAAGTGCTCATCGAAGAGAGACATCCCAAATATGTGGAGCCGCAATCTCCCATTCTATTCCTGCCATGGGACAGCCACAAGTTCATCTATCAAAGCCAGCGTGACGGCTTCAACCATCTATACCTATACAATACGGAAGGGGAACTGCTGAAGCAACTCACCTCCGGCCCCTGGCTTGTACAAGACATCGTAGGTTTTAACCGGAACACGAAAGAGCTCATCATCAAGAGTACGGAAATCTCTCCTTTGCAGAGCAACCTTTACGCTGTCAACCTGAAGAATGGCAAACGCAGCTTGATAGGAGACCCAACCGGCATGCACTCGGCACAAATCTCCGGTTTCATGGGAACTTACCTCATCGACAATGCCTCTTCGCCCACTTGCCCCCGTATCATAAAACTGATGTCCACCAACCCGAAAAAACAACGGGAACACACACTGCTGACAGCCAAGAACCCCTACGAAGGCTTTGAAATGCCCAGCATAGAAGTAGGCACCATCAAAGCCGCCGACGGCAAGACAGACTTATACTACCGCCTGATAAAGCCTACCGACTTCGACCCGGCAAAGAAGTATCCCGCCATCGTCTACGTATACGGCGGCCCGCACGCCCAGATGATAACGAACGGCTGGATGAACGATGCCCGCGGCTGGGACATCTACATGGCAAACAAAGGCTACATCATGTTCAGCCTCGACAACCGTGGCAGCAGCAACCGTGGACTGGAGTTTGAAAACGCCACCTTCCGCCAGCTGGGCATCGAAGAGGGCAAAGACCAGGTGAAGGGCGTAGAATTCCTGAAAAGCCAGCCTTATGTGGACGGAGAGCGTATCGGCGTGCACGGCTGGAGCTTCGGAGGACACATGACTACGGCGCTGATGCTGCGCTATCCCGAAATTTTCAAGGTAGGCGTTGCCGGCGGACCGGTTATCGACTGGGGATACTACGAGATAATGTACGGTGAGCGCTATATGGACACTCCGCAAGCGAACCCGGAAGGCTACAAGCAGACAAATCTGAAAAACCTTGCCGGTAACTTGAAAGGACATCTGCTCATCATACACGACGACCACGACGACACCTGCGTGCCGCAGCACACCCTTTCATTCATGAAGGCGTGCGTGGATGCCCGTACCTATCCCGATTTGTTTATCTATCCCACGCACAAGCACAACGTCCTGGGACGCGACCGTGTGCATCTGCACGAGAAGATAACAAGATATTTTGAAGAATATCTTTAATGTACAATGTACCGTACAATTTGCTATGCAGTGCGGGCGTGCAAATAGGGAGTAGATGGTAGAAGAAAGAAGAGAATAAAAGAGAGAATAAATCATTAAGTATAACAATCTGTACAACTTACCTGATGCCCCACAGCACAGACAAATTGTACATTGTAAATTGTAAATGAACCCATGAAAGTATTATTATTAGGCTCCGGTGGCCGTGAACACGCTCTGGCATGGAAGATTGCCCAAAGCCCGAAAGTAGAGAAACTATATATTGCGCCCGGCAATGCAGGTACAAGCGAAGCAGGCGAGAATGTGAACCTGAAGGCGACAGACTTTCCCGCACTCAAGGCCTTTGCCCTTGAGAAAGAAATCGACATGATTGTTGTGGGTCCCGAAGACCCGTTGGTACAAGGCATCTTCGACAGCTTCAAGGAAGACCCTGCCACCTGCCATATCGACATCATCGGCCCCACCGCCAAAGGTGCCACACTGGAAGGTAGCAAGGAATTTGCCAAAGGCTTCATGATGCGCCACAACATCCCCACTGCCCGCTACAAGAGCATCACCGCCGACAACTTGCAGGAGGGACTCGACTTCCTCGCTTCCCTCGAAGCGCCTTACGTACTGAAGGCCGACGGACTGTGTGCAGGCAAGGGCGTGCTGATTCTCCCCACACTGGAAGAAGCTCAGAAAGAGCTGAAGGAAATGCTGGACGGCATGTTCGGCGATGCCAGCGCCACGGTAGTCATTGAAGAGTTCCTCAGCGGCATCGAATGTTCCGTATTCGTGATGACAGACGGCCGCCACTATAAGGTATTGCCCGTAGCCAAAGATTACAAGCGTATCGGCGAAGGCGACAAAGGCCTCAACACCGGCGGTATGGGCAGCGTTACTCCCGTACCTTTTGCCGACGAAACATTTATGGAAAAAGTACGCACCCGCATCATCGAACCTACCGTAAACGGTCTGCTGGAAGAAGAAATCGGCTACCAAGGCTTCATCTTCCTGGGACTTATCAACGTGAAGGGCGAACCGATGGTAATTGAATACAACGTCCGCATGGGCGACCCCGAAACCGAAAGTGTAATGCTGCGTATCAAGAGCGACCTGGTAGACCTACTCGAAGGCGTTGCCCAGGGCGACCTCGACCAGCGTACACTGGAATTCGACTCACGCACAGCCGCTTGCGTCATGCTGGTAAGCGGAGGATATCCGGAAGCCTACGAAAAGGGCAAGGTGATGACCGGATTCGAGAAGGCTGCCGAAACGGACAGCATCCTCTTCCATGCCGGAACAGCCACCAAAGACGGACAGACCGTAACTGCCGGTGGCCGTGTCATCGCCGTCTGCTCCTATGGTGAAACAAAGGAAGAAGCCTTGCAGAAGAGCTACCGCGTGGCCGACATGATAAACTTCGAGAAGAAATATTTCCGTCGCGACATCGGATTTGACTTATAAATGAGAACGAAGAGATTCCAGAACCGGATAACGGCAGGGCGGTTCACACTACCCACCGCTATCCTGATTTCAGTATCCTGCTGGATACTGACCGCTGTTCTGTTGCCCGAGACGGAGACACAGCAAAGCGGATATTCCCTTTGGGAAACATTCTGCGACTTCTGCATCCCCACCTGGGCAAACCGTCTCTTCAGCTTTATTCTGTATGCCGTCATCGGGTACTTCCTAATACAGCTCAACAATACGTTCGCCATCATCCGGATGCGGGCATCGGTACAGACTTCTGTCTACTTCCTGCTGATATCCGTCTGCCCCAGCCTGCACATGCTGTATGCGGGAGACTTGGCAGCCGCCTCCTTCCTGGTGGCACTGTTTTTCCTCTTCAAGAGCTACCAGCAGGCACGGCCCACAGGCAGTCTCTTCCACGCCTTTGTCTTCATCGGACTGGGCAGCCTGCTTTTTCCGCAGCTCATGCTGTTTGCCCCCATCTTCTGGATAGGTGCCTACAACTTCCAGTCTCTCCAACCCAAAAGTTTCTTCGCTTCCTTGGTAGGATGGAGCGTACCCTACTGGCTGTTGCTGGGACACGCCCTCTACTACGGGCAAATGGAACTCTTCTGCCAGCCCTTCCGCGAGCTGGTGACCTTCGCTCCCACCCGGTTCGACTATCAGCCGTGGGAACTCGCCACCCTCGGGTATCTCCTTGTTCTGTTCATCGTCAGCGCGGCACACTGTCTCATTGCCGGCTATGAAGACAAGATACGCACCCGAAGCTATCTACACTTCCTCATCCTGCTGAATTTCTGCATCTTTGTCTATATCGGACTGCAACCGGTATTGAGTGTCCACCTGATGTCCTTCCTGCTCATCGGTGTCAGCATCCTGGCGGGACACTTGTTTGTACTGACAAATAGCCGCAGTTCCAATATATTCTTCATTTGTGCATTTATCGGATTATTCATTCTATTAGGATTCAACATATGGACGCTTTTGTAGATACACTCGTACAGCTGCTAATTGACTGGGGATATGTCGGTCTGTTCATCTCTGCCCTATTGGCAGGAAGCATCATTCCGTTCAGTTCCGAGATAGTGATGGTAGCACTGGTCAAGGTCGGTCTGAGCCCGGCACTGTGCGTACTCTCCGCCACCTTGGGAAATACGCTGGGAGGCATGACGTGCTACTACATGGGACGTCTGGGACGTATAGACTGGATTGAGAAATATTTCAAGGTAAAAAGGGAAAAGATAGAACGGATGCAGCATTTCCTCCAAGGGAAAGGGGCACTGATGGCTTTCTTCGCCTTTCTGCCTTTTGTGGGAGAAGCCATAGCCATTGCACTGGGCTTCATGCGCAGTAATCTGATGCTGACCACCACGTCCATGTTTGCAGGGAAACTGGTGCGCTACATAGCTATGCTGTGGGCACTGCAAGGAGCCATTTCGATGATGAATTATTGACATGTAGTGAGTTTGAGCAATAGATGTATAGATACAACGCGTTGGATGTATAGATGCAACGTGCTGGATGTATAGATGCAGCACGCTGGATATATAGGCGCAACAACACGCTGAATCACAGAGAATTAAACTAAATAAAAACATTCAACAAAAGCAGAAGTGATGCAACGAATCATAGAGAAGACGGAAGACGGAAGTGCGACACTGTTTGTACCGGAACTGAATGAACATTATCATTCGGTAAAGGGGGCACGTACAGAATCACAGCACATCTTCATCGACATGGGACTGAAAGTATCCGCTACTGCCCGCCCGCATATCCTTGAAATCGGTTTCGGCACCGGGCTGAATGCCCTGCTTACACTGGAAACTGCCGAAAAGGAAAAGAGACCAGTGCACTATACCGGTATCGAACTCTATCCGCTTGCATGGCCGGAGGTGGATGCGCTAAAATATAGCGACAATCCTCTGTTCGAGGAACTGCATCGGGCTGCGTGGGAAGAAGAAGTTGCCATAACTCCTTATTTCACACTGAGAAAAGTGCGGGCAGATGTCGAAACAATAAGCATTGACAGTTTGTTAATGATTAATAAATCTCCGTTCGATGTTGTCTACTTCGATGCCTTTGCACCCGAAAAGCAACCGGGAATGTGGGAGGAAAAAGTCTTCCGGAATATCCATGCCGCCATGAGCACCGATGGCGTGCTGACCACCTACTGCGCCAAAGGAGTAATACGCCGCATGCTGCAAGCCGTAGGATTCAAGGTAGAGCGTCTCCCAGGTCCCCCCGGAGGGAAACGGGAGATACTGAGGGGAAGGAAAGAGGAAGTGATAATGGATAAGGAATAGTTGATAATGGATAGTTGATGCCCCCTGCCACAGCGCAGCCAAATTGTAAATTGTAAATAGTAAATTGTAAATGAAAAAGTTTTGTTTTTTACTCCTCATAGCCACCTTGCTCTTCTCGTGCAAGCAAGGAGGCCAACAGAACAAGAAGAATGACGATAAACCCGTGATTACCGTCACCATCGAGCCGCTGCGGTATTTCACCGAAGCCATTGCCGGCGATGAATTCACCGTCGTCAGCATGGTGCCCAAAGGTTCAAGTCCGGAAACCTACGACCCCACGCCCCAGCAGCTTGTCGACCTTGCCCAAAGCAAGGCCTATTTCCGCATCGGCTACATCGGTTTCGAGCAGACATGGACGGAAAAACTGACGGACAATGCTCCCCACCTGCAATTCTTCGATATGTCCGAGAATGTGGAACTCATTCTGGACGATACCCATGCACATCATCATAAAGACGGGCATGTACACGAAGGCCATACGCACGCCGGTGGTGTGGAACCCCACATCTGGAATTCCACCATCAACGCCCAAATCATTGCCGGAAACATTCTGAATGCACTCTGCGCCATAGACAAAGCCAATGAAAGCGTCTACATGGAACGTTACAACGTACTCATCCGGCAGATAGAGCATACAGACAGCCTCATCTGCCAGATGCTTTCCAGCCCGAATGCCGACCGTGCCTTCATGATTTATCATCCGGCACTTTCCTACTTTGCCCGCGACTACAACCTGCACCAGATTCCTATCGAGGCAGGTGGAAAGGAGCCCTCCCCCGCCCATCTGAAGAGCCTGATAAACTCCTGCAAGAAGGAGAAGGTACGCATCATCTTTGTACAGCCGGAATTCGACCGCCGCAATGCCGACCTTATCGCCCAGCAGACCGGAACCCGGGTGGTGGCTATCAATCCCCTCTCATACGACTGGGAGGAGGAGATGATGAATACGGCCAGAGCGCTTGTAAAAGAGTAAACGATGATTCTGTCCATTTAACGAAGAAGAAGCTATGCCTGCATCCCCCATTATAGAGATAAAGAACCTCAGCGCCGGATACGATAACCGGACCGTACTGCATGATATAAACCTGACTATCTACGAACGTGATTTTCTGGGTATCATCGGTCCCAACGGTGGTGGAAAGACTACCCTTATCAAATGTATACTGGGACTGCTGAAACCCACTACCGGGGAGATTCTATATCACTCCTGCCCTCCATCCCCCTCCGAAATTGCCAATTGTCAATTATCAACTGTCAATTGTCAATTATCCATGGGTTACTTGCCCCAGTACAGCAGCATCGACCGGAAATTTCCCATCACCGTAGAGGAGGTCATCCTTTCAGGACTCAGCAGCAAGAAGCCGCTGGCTTCACGCTTCACCGCCCGACACCGCGAGAAAGCCTCTGCCGTGATAGCCCGCATGGGGCTGGAAGGCATGGAGCAGCGTGCCATCGGCGCTTTGAGCGGCGGACAGTTGCAACGTGCCCTCCTGGGCCGTGCCATCATCTCCGACCCGCAGGTGGTGATTCTCGACGAACCCAGCACATACATCGACAAGCGTTTCGAAGCCCGCCTCTACGAACTGCTGGCAGAGATAAACAAGGATTGCGCCATTATTCTCGTCAGCCACGACATCGGCACGGTGTTGCAGCAAGTCAAGTCCATTGCCTGCGTCAACGAAACCCTGGACTACCATCCCGATACCGGCGTTACGGAAGAATGGCTGGAACGCAACTTCAACTGCCCGATAGAGTTGCTGGGGCACGGGACACTGCCGCACAGGATATTGAAAGAACACAAGCATTCTCACGGATGACTGGAAGCAAAGGAGGCCGACCCATTGTAGAACCGACCTCCCGTTACCCTTCCGAATAACTATCCGACAATCTTCTTACCCGTCATTTATATTGGAAAGCCTTATACGAATGGGGTAGTAATGACAAACGGAAAGAGTTCTTTGGTGTCACCGGACGCCTGCTCTGTACGGGTTCGGCAGGAAGGGGAGCCAGAATATCTCCATTCTCCAGATTTTCCAACCTCGTCACCTCATCATCGGTAACAATACGCACTTCCACCGGTTCATCATTGAAGTTCTCCACCACCAGTGTTTTATTGTCATACACAAACAATCCGACTTTGGAGGGAGCCTCCAGATAGATATCCATATCCCTACTCATAATGCGGCGAATCTCATTCAAGGCTTTTGCCGGAAAATCATATAAATTTCCCATATCATCGGGAATGGTCAATACATATAGATTGCCGGCGGCATAGGGAGCTCTCAACAAAATAGGATACCCCGATACTCCTCCCGTCAACGGACGGCCCGCACTGACTACTTCCCAAGCATCATTCGTATAATACTGAACCTGCGGTATCAATAAATCGCGTCCGGCTTGTCCATATCGGCCAAAATCATTGACAAGAGCTTTCAAATCGGTACAACGCAACTCTACTATTTCGGCAATTTTTTCAGGAATGGCTTTCAGCAAGCCGCTTGTAATCACCACATCCCGTCCGCTTTGCAATTGCTTCCTAATGTCGGTCATGAGCTCCGGAGCTTGAGCCGCCTGGGCAGTCAGCAGCACCACTTGTTGGTCTTTCGGAAAAACGGGACGTATATCCATCGGCAAACCTATCATGCCCAGATAATTCTGCAAGAAATCATCACCCGCCACATGAAAAGGCTTGTAGGACTTGATGCCAATGGGGTTACCCAACTTACCTACCAGTTTATCAGTCTGTTTCAATACAACATCCGCAATGCGTGCCATGGTGGTAGGCTCTATGGAAGTTCCGTTCTTCTGCCGGATAGGGGCAGTCATCTCATCATAATTAAAGCTGGTGCCCATGCCCTGCCAAGGGGTACGGAACCTGGGAGACAACTTCACGCCCAGAAGCTGGTTATAGGCAAAGAGAATGATTTCGGGAGCCTTGGCAAGCATGGTCAGATGCAGCTGCTCAGCATAGCGGTCCATACCCAGATTCAGTCCACCGGAGTCCACCCATCCTCCACCATTGTAGCCCGGACGCAGATTATCAAAATAACGGATAATATTATAGCTTAGATAATTCTGCAGATGCTGGTTGCCGGCAGGGTCCCTTGTTTCGGTACCCGTCCAGACACCGTCAAAGAGTTGGGGACCTTCCTCCAGATTAAAGCCCAAACCTTGGAAATGGTCGTACCAGTTGGGATACTTGATGATTACCTTTACACGAGGATTCACCTTCTTGGCAGGTTTCAGCACAAGGTCGCGCCCGGCTTCAGTCATCAGCTTCAAACGGTATTCCGTCCAGCTCTGCGTACCTTTGGCTTTTATCTCTATGTCCGACTTGCAACTGGTGAAGAAAAAGTCATCCAGAATAAACTCGTCAAAGTGCTTTGCCGTATGTTCTGCAATCTTTCGCACCATCTCACGATGCTCGGGATTGGAATAGCAGAACGTCTCGAAACTGTTCGCCTCGTTGATGGTGTAGGTAATTCCTCCGGCAGTCTCTATTCCCCGGTCATGGAAAAATTTCTTAGCTTGCTCCAGGGTGGCGTCATCCACAATCAGTAAATCACGATGTGTTTCCAAATAAATCTTGTCCACTTCCAACTGTTGTGAAATCACATTCCAAGTCGAATCCAGCCAATGGATGTCCTTCATCTTGTCTACCTCGTAGGCACGTACATAGACCGATACCTTAAAATTGTCATAAGCTTTTGCCTGCATGGCCATAGTGCAGACCATGCAGAGCAGAAAAGCTACAATTACAAACTTATCTACCTTTATTTTACTGTTCATTACCATTCAATATTTTCTGAGATGCCAATACCATATACATAAACCACGTAGCATGTCCGCCCAAACAGTACTCACCTTCCTGCCATAAGAACGGGAAATGAAGTAATTCGGGCAAGTCGGGACGAATCAGATTTGTACCCGGAGACACTCCACCCGGAATATAAGACCAGTCGGCACGGTTGACACCATAGGCGGCTTTCATCGTTTCGGCACCGACTCCCGTTACAAACGCTGCCTGATTACGTCCCGGATGCATACCGAGCAGGTATTGGACAGCATTGAAAATATAGTCCGGTGCAAACAAGACAGGATAGGCAGCATGCAGGTAACAGTAATTGTAGCCCAGATGCTGGGGTTCCCATGAACCGGAAGAACGGTTACCTCTGTCATGCGGCACTCCATACGGAGTTTTACTGCTATACTCCTGATACATAGCCTGCAACTCCGGCAGTGCTTTGCGAACAGCCTTGCTGAAACGTGCATTTCTCACAGCTTTGTCGAAACGTCCGATGAACCAACCCGTCTGACGGATATTCTTGCAGATGAAATCCTGCTGCTGCAAAACGAAATCACGGTACTCCACTTCCTTTGTCGCCAGATAAAGTTCTACGGCAGCATGTACCTTGGCTGTCAGCACCCAGTTGTTGTCGCAGCGGGTAATCCTGAACAATTCACGGGCTATCTCCAGACAATCCGCTCCCAATGCATCGTTATGTCCCTTCAAGACACGTGAAATACCTGCCAGCCAGGCAGCCACCTGAAGTTCCCTACCAGGGTTGTCCTCCGTAAACACCCAGCGGTCGTCGGCAGTCCCACTGACATGGTCTGTATGGGCCGACGCATCACCCAAGTGTGCATACTGGCGTACGGTAGGACACAGAATCCCTCTGTAGAGACGCCCCAGAGCCTTCCAACCCGCCACTATCGTCAAAGCACCGTTTTCCACCTGCTGCAACAAGTCATTCTTTCCATCCGGCTGGTGAATCTCGACTATCTTCTTTTCAAAATCTATGGAAGTCTCGTCCCAATAGGCACCAAAGTTCTCACAAGCCATGGCAAGTATATAGGCCTCGCCTGCCTGGGATTCCACACGCAGGTCATAGTCCCCCGCATCGTGCCATCCACCCACATTCAGCCCTGGAACCAAATCACCCGGCTGGTACTTACAAAGAGTAGAGGTTCCCTGAGTATATCCGTCTATATGGTTGATATCGGTTTTGGCCATACGTGCATCGTCATGATGACAGAAGTCATGCCATACACGGTATTTTTCGTTCACACGCATGTGGCACATCTGTACCGGCAAGAAGTATTCCACCTCTGCCTGCCAGATACCCTTGTCCCACACATCTTTGGCAATGCGGAACACCGGAGAAGCAGCATCGCCGTACATTACCTGATAGAGCCCTTCTTCCGTCACTTCCGTGAAATCGAACTGCAGATAGTGGTAGCGTTGGAAATCTCCCCAATCCTTGGCAGCCTGCTGCTTTACCAGTTTCCTGCCATCGGCAGCAATGCGATAAAGGGCAGGTTGCTTGAAGTCTGTATCCCGTTTATCCAACTCTATGACAGCCACTTTCTTCTGTCCAGGATGGTAACCTACTTGAGAGGCTTGCACCACCGGTGCATAACGCCAGTCTTTAGTGACTGTCGGACGGATTATCCATTTCACCGCACCTTCCTTTGTACCTGCCGGGAACTCCGAACGGAGCACAAACCAACCGTTGTTATGATTTATCCTTCCATCATACAGCAACAAGTCTCCTTTCTCACTTTCAATCGTAATCTTTGCCAAATCATCCTGAGGATTGAGTACAAACTTTTTCCCTGCGGCCAAAGGAGCAGAGACGATATCATCGGCAATCATCGGGTTATAAGTCTTTCTATCCAACAGCAACTGGTCCAAATCAGCTTTCCCGCCAGGGTTGAAATCTCCGATATGCTCCATGTTGGAAGACTGTTTCATGGTGGGCCCCATCGCCTGGTGGGGAAAGACTCCCGTCCGGTTGTCCATAATCCACGGCTTGCCCAGCAAAGTGGAAGGTACCAATTCCAGATTAAAGCCCAACTTGCCGGCAAACCGCTCGGGCACCGGTTGGTCCAAATCAACGGTCAATACCAGATAATCCTTCTCGCCTTTGACCTTAATGGTATAGCCAAAAACAAAATCCGGATAAATCATCGGATTAAAGCCTGCCATATGTTTGGCCGAATCCGGATAACTCAATGTGACACGGATTTCATTGTCAGCCTCATCCACCACCCTGCTTCTCATCTTGGGCAATCCCTGCCACTGCCCTTGCGAGATTTCAAAGCGCACATCTCCATTGGCAGCCCTGCGGTCTCCATTCAAAACAAGGGTCAGTCCTCCCTGGTGTCCTTCAGGGTAGACGTCACTGAACACCATCACATTGGCCCCGCCATTCTCAAAATATCCCGATGGATTGATTCTGAAATCCTGGGCGTGCAGCCCCATACAAAGCATCAGTGATGCTGCACCTGCTATAAATTTCTTCATAAATACTATTTTAAACGATTATGTATTTCTACTCCCAAGCGTACCGTATGATACGGGCAACGCCACATACTCACTTTGGGAGTATCCTTCTTGGGTTCTCCATCAAAACAATCACTGTACCATTCACCGTATTCCCGGTCTATCATACAGTCCTTTACGAAAGTCCAAACCGTATCGGCCGATTGCAGATAAACGTCATTCCCGCTGATTTGCCAGGCATTGACACAAGCTATCATCGTTTCAATCTGGCCCCACCATGAGGCATGCCCGGTTGTTCTTCCGCCCTTCTTTTCATACATCATATACCCTTTGTCACTCAGTCCTTCCACCAAGCAAGCATCCGTCACATCCAGCGCAAGCCGATTCGCCCTATCCATCAGTTGACGGTCTTCTAACACACGGGCAGCCTCACAAAGCAGCCATCCCGCCTCTACATCATGTCCATAAGAGTCCATCTCAACCAGACTGTTCCATGCATTATCAAAGAACAAATTAAAATGCCTCCTTGAAGAGTCATAAATACGGTCCATAAACAACTCGGCGCAGAACTTGAGTCTTTTCCTCAGTCCGTCGTCTTTCCAGCATTGATATAAAAGGGTATAAGCTTCCAGCACGTGCAAATGCGCATTCATAGTCTTGGATGCATTGTTATCATAATTATCCAGTTGTTTCCAATCTTCAGTAAAAGATTCCACATAACCGTCATATTGCGGTTCGCGGCCTTTCTCCTCCAAGGTATGATATAAACCGACAGCCATATCCAGACTCTCGCTGTTACCTGTTGCCAGATAGTGTTCAGCCAGCCCATAGATGGCGTAGGTCATGGCATACGTATATTTGGAAGCATTCAGCACCTCACCGTCAGGATTGACCAGCCAATATACCCCACCATGTTCCTTGTCTATAAATGTATCAATGAAGTAGCGTTGCGATTTATCCGCAAGCTTCAGATAAGCCTCATCCTTAAACGTACGGTATGCGGCAGAAAAACTCCACAGAATCCGGGCATTCAGAACCCCTCCTCTCGGAGCATCCACTACCGGAGTACCATTCCGCAATACAGTTCCATAAAAACCGCTGTCGGGAGCCACTGCATAATCCATCCAAAACGGCAACACGCTGTCCCTGACATTCGTGACAATCTCTGTACGCATGCGTGTCTGCATATCTGTCTCCCCTGAATGCGACCGGCAGCCTGCCAGACAAGACGCAACCAGCAGTGCTATCCAATAAAACATCTTCCTTTCCATAATTATTCTCTAAAACCATCAAACTTTTCCTTGTTTAATTCCCCGTTTATCAGAGACTGGTGTTCGTCGTCTCAAGTACTGGTGTTTGTCATGTCAGACACCGGCTTTCATCACGACAGACGCTGACGTCTATCACAACAACTACTGGTGCCTGACATTTCACTCACAAATATTTTATTATTAAGTGTTTATTTATAATTTATCAATATCCCGGATTCTGGTCAGCCTGATTGATGAGCGGGTTGGTCAGAATCTCATTCGTCGGAATCGGGAAGATTTCCTGATAAGCCTCGTGCTCAAAGAAACGGAATGAGTCACCAGTCTGCAGACAAGCCTCTTGTGAAGAGTTGGCTGCTGTCTTCGGATATTCGGCGGCAAACCATTCTTTGCACATACCCATACGGCACAAATCATGGTAAAGCGAGAACTCGGCATTGAATTCATGGCGACGCTCTATAATCAGCGCCACCTTCCATACCGGAGAAGTATAGCCTTTGGCTGCTTTATAGCTTGTATAATAGGTCTCTGCATCCGGCACTTCCACCGTCTGGGTATTCAACATGTCGGCGGGTAGGTCAATCATCGTCGCTCCCATCTCCAAATTACCCCAAGCACGGTTACGTATCTGACGTATCATGTTCCATCCGGTAGCGTTGTCACCTGTCTCGAAACAACATTCTGCATAGTCGAGCATGATGCCTGCATAACGCTTCAAAGTCAACGAAATAGGATTGAATACTTTGTTGTTCTCACCTGGCTTGCATCTCCAGTATTTCAAGGAATAAACAGTAGGCATATTTTCGGAACCTTGGAAAAGACCGTCAAAACCACTTGTCACCCCTACAGTCTGCCCGGTAATGGGATGCGTATCCCCTTTGGCAACAGCAGAGTATTGGCGGCGTTTGTCACCCGGTTCAAAGGAACGTACAAACTCCCAAGAAAGACAGAGAGACCCCCAGCCTCCCCATTCGGGTGCCGCACACATATATCCGTACCACATCATGGCATCTGAAGACGAATCGGCTCCCCAGCCCATATATCCTTGTTCATGATACATCACCTCAAATACAGATTCTTTGGTCCAATGTGTATCCCAGGCATGCAGGTTACCGAAGCAGGGCTCCAATGAATAGGTTCCACTGTCCACTATATCCTTTAGTTCCGTCTTGGCTTTCGTAAAGTCTTTCTTCAACATATACAGCTCGGCCAAATAAGCTTTGCAGAACCCCTTGGTTATACGTCCGTATTCACCATTCATGGGTAACCAGTCCAGATGGTCGCGTCCAAAAGACAAATCTTCCTCGATAGCCGCATAAGTCTCATCCACGGATTCCGGACGTGCCTTTCCTACCGAAGTAGTATAGGTTTCACCGGTAAGCAACATCGGTACCCTTCCGAAAAGTTTCGTCAGGTAAAGGTAGTTATAACCGCGGATGGCACGTGCTTGCGCTTCATAAACGGTCTTGGAATTGCTGTCCGCAAATATAGAGGCATCCGCCGTCTCCAGGCCAGCCAGGAAACGGTTTGCACGGTCCACTGCACGATAACTCATCCGCCATGCAGTCTCCAGGGAACCCTTATCGGGTTTCCAGGCATGACGCTGCCATTCCGCATCCCAACCGGAAGCCTGACAGTCCATCGTAGAATGGTTGGCAGCAAATACCTGAGGCTTGAATCCCCATGTTTCGTCATCACCGGAACCGTGCTGGTCCGTATAAAAGGTATCATAAAGTCCGTTCAATCCGGAAAGGACATTCTCCTCCGTTTTAAACATGAAATCTGCCGGAAGAATATCGTAATGATCCACTTCCAAATAATCGTCACAAGACGTTACGGTGCTTAAGGCCAGCACACCGATCAACAGTTTATATAAGTTTTTCATAATCATATTTTTTATCCGTTAGTATTAGAACTGTACACTCAGACCGAAAGTAACCGACATCGGGAACGGATAACGTCCTCCGTCAAATCCCGAATACAATACATTGGAGTCACCAACTTCCGGATCGCCGAACTTATTGTACGAAGAGATGGTACATACATTGTCGACACTGGCAAATACGCGTGCATTTTCCATTTTCACCGGTTTCAGCACATTCTTCGGGAATGTATATCCTATCTGAATATTTGAAATCTTCAGATAATCCCCCTTCTGGATGTAGGCGTCGGACACACGCATGTTCTTATTATACCTCAAATCCGCAACTAAGCTCTTCAGCGTCCTTCTT